>CBDTZF010000348.1:0-3136 GCA_965364825.1 uncultured Rhodocyclaceae bacterium
ACCAAGATCGTCGCCGCTCGCGGGCACCAAAACGCATCATCGTAGGGTGCAATAACCGAAGGGCATTGCACCATTCGACCGTTGATCGGTGCAATGCCCTTCGGTTATTGGCACCCTACCCTTCTGCCCCCATTGGGCTCGAGTCAACGCGGCGGGTTGAAACCCGCCCTACATATCGAGCTGGAACGGCACCCTGAAGGTCATCAACACATCGGGGGAGTCGTCGGTGATGCCCAGTTCGAGGTTCAGATTGACCGAGGTGGCCGGATCGAGTTGCAGCGAGAAGCCGAGCAGCATTGCGCCGACATTCAGCGTGTCGGACGTCTGCGTTGACGATGCACCGTTGTCCGGGTTGATAAATTCGGTTTTCGTTTTCATGATGAAATCGTTCTTGTAGCCCAGCGTAAACGAGGTGCGCTGGTTGATCGAATAGGCCATGCCGAAGCTGATGCGGAAGGTATCGCCGGGGTCGACCTTGCCGACCCCGGTCTCGCCGATCACCTTGTCGACATCTTTTTCGATATTGAAAACGTAACCCACATTGGCGAAGAGTACCGCCGGATCGGTCGGGTAGAGCACCGTCACGCTGGGCTCGATGGCATGGAAACCGGACCCCATCGCCAGTTCCGTGGCGATACCGTCCTGATCGAAGTTGACATCGAACGGACCTTTTCCGGTGACCGACTTGTAACGCAGATTGCCGACAAAAATGGGCCATCCTTCGAGGCCGGCGTTGAGCTGATAGTGCCCCGCGATTTCGAGATCCCCCACCCCGCTGCCGTTGAGGTTGCGCTCCAGTTCCGCCGGCTGGTCGTTGGCGTCGGGAATTTGCGGGATGAGGTTGGTGAACTTGTCCTTGCGATAGATCCAGGGCAGCTTGACCTCGGCCTCCAGCCGGTCGGAGACGCCGTAGCGCCCGGTGAGCGAGGCGATCACTGCGTCGCGGTCCGCATCGTCGGCCGACAGCAATCCGATCCCGAGCGCGCCGAGCAATTCAATTCCGCGAAACGTCAGCCGGTTCACGTCGGCATGCGAGTACTGCAGCGCCGGCTCGAGGGTCAATTTGCCCTTGGGTGTGAGCACGCCGCCGATATCGGGAATCGACTGGACTTGCGGCTGCACCCGCTTTCTCGGGGGAGGTGGTTTGCCCACTGGTGCGCGCTGATTCGCCTGGCGGTTTTCCTGCGCCTGGGCGGTCTGCATTTCGCCGAGGCGCGGGGTCGAGGCACCGGCGCCTTGCGCAGCGGCAAAGGGCGCGCCCGCACCGCGTGCCTGCGACATTTCGCTCAATGGAATGGTTGTTGTCGCCTGGAAGCCGAGGCGGCCGCGCGAGATCGCCTCTTGTTGCCGCGCAATAGTCTTCGCCTGCGCAGCAAGCAGGCGTTCGTGTTCGACGAGTTTCTGTTGTTGCTCGATGAGCAATTCTTTCAGCTGAGCGACGTCATTTTCCAGTTCGCCGCCGGCGGCGATACCCACCTGGCCAAGCGCGATCACGGCACCCATGGCCATCAACGTACGACCCCTTGCTAATGTCATCCGACCACCCCTTTTCTTTAATTGATTATTGTCTTGCTGAGCACACGTGACCGGGATCATCGGCCCGCGGGCGACGCTCAGGTCACTACGCCGGCAGCTTCAATTTCTCCATGATCCGGTAGAAACTCACCCGCGAAATGCCGAGTTTGCGTGCCGCCTCACTGACGTTGTTTCCCGCGTGTTCAAGCGCGGCGCACATTGCGCGTTGCTCGGCCTCCCTTCTTGCCTGCGCCAGCGGGATGACCTCGTCCTGCATCGTGTTTCGTACGCCTTCGAGGCCGAGATCGTGCGCGCTGATCAGACGCTGGTCAGACATCACCACCGCGCAATGCACCTTGTTCATCAGTTCGCGTACGTTCCCCGGCCATTCATAGGCCAGCATGCTTTTCAGCGCCCGCGAACTGAATCCGTCGACACGGCGATCGCACTCCGCAGTAATCTCTTTGAGGTAGTACTCGGCAATCGACTGGATATCTTCCCGCCGGTGGCGCAGGGCCGGCATTTCGAGGCCGAGGACGTGCAGGCGGTAATACAGGTCTTCGCGAAACGTCTTGTCGCGCACCAATTGGCGTAGATTCTTGTGGGTCGCGGTGATGACGCGCACATCTACCGGCACGGTCTCCGTGCCGCCGACGCGCTCGATCGTCCGCTCCTGCAAAAACCGTAGCAGCGTGACCTGCAGTTCCGAGGGCAGATCACCGATCTCGTCGAGAAAAACCGTTCCCCCGTTGGCCGCCTCGATGCGCCCGATGTGGCGTGCGTGCGCACCCGTGAACGCCCCTTTTTCGTGGCCGAAAAGCACGGACTGGATGAGCGTGGCCGGAATCGCACCGCAATTGACTGCGACAAACGGTTTTTTGGCACGGGGTGATCGTTCATGGATGGCCCGGGCCGCAAGTTCCTTACCGGTTCCGCTCGCACCGCGGATCATCACCGAGGCTTCGACGCCGGCGACCTTGTCGATCTGCGCGAACACGTCGCACATGGCCCGGCTGGAGCCGATCATTCGGTAGCCGTTGATCTCCGGTGGCGCTGCGGAAGCACAGGAACGACGGATGTCAGACATGCCATGAGCATGGCCGATGGATTTGCAGAATCGATCGACATCGATCGGTAGCGAATGGAAATCGTGGAAGTACTGCACGATGAATTCGCGCAGTTGCGGGTCGTCCACCTGGCTGGTCTGAACCAGACCGACCCATTCTGTTTGCCGCGCGTCCACAAGGAATTTGCCGAGTGTCTCCGCAAGCGGTTCGAGCAGCGTGTCGTCGAGCACCATGAGCCCCACCGTCGGCTCATGGCGTTGCGCAAGCAACCGTGCCTCGGTGAGATCGGCGGTATGAAAAACGCGCCAGCCCGCGGCAGCCGCATCCAGTTGCTTCTCAAGTTCGGGGCTATGACTTGTCGTTCGAACGCAAAGTAAAGTGCGCTGTTTCGTTTGCATCGGTGCACCTCGACCATCGCTCTATCGAAATCAGAAAGCGGCTATTTCGTATGAATTATCCTGCCGTGTATTTTGCAATTCGTGGCGAATACCCAGGTGCCGCTTCTCCGACGCCCGCATCGCCCGACCTGCTGGTCAGGCGACGAGATCGTACTG
>CBDTZF010000349.1:0-3125 GCA_965364825.1 uncultured Rhodocyclaceae bacterium
CAGAAGCGCCACCCGCAGAAGCGCCACCCGCAGAAGCGCCACCCGCAGAAGCGCCACCCGCAGAAGCGCCACCCGCAGAAGCGCCGCTCGCAGAGGCACCGCTCGCAGAGGCACCGCTCGCAGAAGCGCCGCTCGCAGAAGCGCCACCCGCCGAAGCGCCACCCGCCGAAGCACCGCTCGTCGAAGCACCGCTCGTCGAAGTACCACTCGCCGAAGCACTACCCGCCGAGCTGCCGCCCGCCGAGGTGCGACTTTCCGAAGTGCTACTCGACGAGGCACAACTCGCCGAAGTGCGACCCCGCGAGCGACGCGCCATCAATATGAACTCGCGCATCACGCTGCGCAGTCCCGACGACCTCTACGTCGTCAATGCCAGGTCGCGAGAGAACTATTACTACGCAAGCCTGGGCTCGACCGCTGAGGTCATGGCGCTCGAGGCAGGTGATAAACCGCTGGTGGATGGTAGCTCAGTGACGATCAAGGCGACCGAGAACTGGGGCGACGAGTGGGCCGGTCGAACGTATCTGGGCGCTTTTGGCGACAAGACCGAGTTGTACTACTGGGATTACTACGGCGCGAAAACCCAGTGGATCATCGAGAAAGTGTCCAGCCAGCCGGGCGACCCCATCTACTCGGGCGACAAGGTGGCGATTCAGAATGAACGATTTACCGGGCAGTACCTGACCACGCATCCGGACAACTACTTGACGACCACCAGTCGCACGCCACGTTCGCTATGGACGATTGAACTGGCTGATTGAACAAGGGTCAGCACACCCTTGCACGAGTCTCAGTGTGATTCCCGCAACAGGAAATCCATCGCCTCGCGCCACCACCTTGCGTCGACATGCTCCACCCAGTCGTTATGCGCCGCCGCCGGCACGACCGACAGACGCTTCGGCGCGGTAAGCGCGTCGTGCAGCGCAATGCCGAAACGCGCCGGCACGATGCGGTCGTGCTCTGCCACCACGATCAGCACGGGGCGATGGGAGTCTGCCAGATGCGCCGCGCTGTCGTAGGTGTCGTGCAGCAGCCATCGCACGGGCAGCCAAGGGTAATGGTAGCTGGCAACATTTTCGAGCCGATCCCACGGCGTGATCAGCATCATGCCCGCGATGGGTTCGCGTTCACTCACACTGGCTGCGGCCACCACGCCGCTACCGAGCGATTCGCCGATCAGCAACAGCGGCTCGCCGTAGTGTTCGTGCGCGAGGGTGATGGTCGTTGCCGCGTCCGAAACCAGACTCGCCTCGCCCAGCTCACCGCTGCGTGGCCCGTAGCCGGGGTATTCGGCGAGGATCACGCGCAGGCCGAGCGGTGTGAGCGCCGTGGCGTAGTAAGCGCGGTGGCCGGCATGCCCGGCGTTGCCGTGAAAGACGATGACCGTGCCGCGCACCGGGCCCGCCGGCTCTGCCACCAGACCGCGAAAGTCGTCGGGCGACGGCCACGCGCGCAACGCCGTCGAGACAAGATCGTCCACTCGGGCGGTGTCGGGGAAGTAAAGCAAACGATTCTGAAACATGGCGATTCCGGCGAACAGGATCAGACCGGCGAGGGCCACGCGTAGCATCGGCATGATCTGTCGCCTTGTGCGAGTGTCCATGGGGGGCCGCGTCTCAAGACGCGGCCCCCCATTTTAGCGAATTACGTTGGGTGGCTTCTTGCCCCGGTAATATGCCGATCCTGACTACCGCTCGCGCCGCCAGACAACCGCAGACCCGTCCGGAACCGGCTGATTACCCGGCTCGCAGTGAAATTTCCGCCTACACCAGTCCTTGCTCGATCATGGCATCGGCGACACGAATGAAGCCGGCCACGTTGGCGCCGAGCGCGAGGTTGCCGGGCGCGTCGAATTCGATGGCGGTGTCGCGTGCACGCGCGTAAATGCCGGCCATGATGGTCTTAAGCTGGGCGTCGACCTGTTCGAAAGTCCAGCGTTGCATGCTCGCGTTTTGCGCCATTTCCAGCTGGCTGGTCGCGACGCCGCCGGCGTTGGCGGCCTTGCCTGGCCCGTAAAGTGTTTTTGCCGCCTGAAGCACGTCGATCGCATCCGGCGTGCTCGGCATGTTGGCGCCCTCGCTGACGGCAATACAGCCGTTGTTCACGAGCGCCTCGGCGTCCGCCCGGGTGAGTTCGTTCTGGGTCGCACACGGGAAGGCCAGATCGGCGGGGAGGCGCCACACCGGGTGGCCGTCGTCCGGATACTCGCCGACCGGCACAAAGCGCGCTTCGGTGTGGCGGCGCGCATATTCTTCGAGTCCAGTCTGGTGCACTTCCTTGAGCACCTTGAGCGTTTCCAGATTGATGCCTTCCGGGTCGTGAATCATGCCGGTCGAATCGCTGCAGGTGATCGGTCGTGCGCCATAGTCGTAGAGTTTTTCGATCGCATAAATCGCGACATTGCCGGCGCCCGAGACAAGGCAATCTCGCCCGGCGAGTTCCAGCCCCTTGTCTGCGAGCATTTCGCGCGCGAAGTACACGCAGCCATAGCCGGTGGCCTCCTTGCGCACCAGTGAGCCGCCCCACAGCAGGCCCTTGCCGGTGATCACGCCCTCGTAGCGCCCGGTGAGCCTTTTGTACTGGCCGAACAGATAGCCGATCTCGCGCGCGCCGACGCCAATATCGCCCGCCGGTACATCCGTGTTCGGTCCGACATGGCGATACAACTCGTTCATGAACGACTGGCAAAAGCGCATGATCTCGGCCTCGGAGCGGCCCTTCGGATTGAAGTTTGCGCCGCCCTTGCCGCCGCCGATAGGCAGTCCGGTGAGTGCGTTCTTGAAAATCTGCTCGAAACCGAGAAACTTGATTTCACCGGCGTCGACGGTGGGATGGAAGCGCAAGCCGCCCTTGTAGGGTCCGAGCGCCGAGTTGAACTCGATCCGGTAGCCCTTGTTGACATGGATGTTGCCGTGGTCATCCGTCCACGGCACGCGGAACATGATCTGGCGCTCGGGTTCGACCAGCCGCTCGATGATCGCGTGCTGGCGGTATTTCTTTTGAGTTTCGAGCACCGCGCGCAAGGATTCGAGCACTTCCTCGACCGCTTGGTAGAACTCCGTCTGCGCCGGGCTGCTGCGTTCGAGCTGGAGGATCGTTTCGTGTACGTAAGTCATCTGAAGCCT
>CBDTZF010000350.1:0-3120 GCA_965364825.1 uncultured Rhodocyclaceae bacterium
GATTTCGTCATCGAGCAACAGCCCCTCGGCTATCGCCCGCCGGCCCTTGTAACCCGAGCCTCGGCAATGCCCGCAACCGTGGCCGGCGCGGAAGTGGAAATCTGTGGTGTCGGTAATTCGCGCCTCGGCAAGCTGTTCCGGCGTCGGCGCAATGTCTTCGCTGCAGTGCGGGCAGTTGATGCGGATGAGGCGCTGCGCCACCACGCCGTTGAGCGCGGCGACGAGGTTGTAGGGGTCGATGCCCATGTGCATGAAGCGGCCGATCACGTCGAAGGCGTTGTTGGCGTGCACGGTGGTGAATACGAGATGCCCGGTGAGCGCCGCCTGGACGGCGATTTCGGCGGTTTCGCCGTCGCGGATCTCGCCCACCATGATCTTGTCGGGATCGTGACGCAGGATCGACCGCAGGCCGCGCACGAAGGTGAGCCCCTTCTTTTCATTCACCGGAATCTGCAATACGCCAGGCAACTGATATTCCACCGGGTCTTCGATGGTGATGATCTTGTCCAGCCCGTGATGGGTTTCGGCCAGCGTGGCGTAGAGCGTGGTGGTCTTGCCCGAGCCGGTCGGGCCGGTCACCAGCAGCATGCCGTAAGGTTCGCCGGCGAGCCGCCGCAGGGTATCGCGCACGTGCGCGTCGAAGCCCAGCGACTCAAGCGACAGGCCACTCATCTCGCGTGTCAGGTGTTCTTTGTCGAGCACCCGCATCACCGCGTCCTCGCCGTGGATACTGGGCATGATGGAGACCCGGAAGTCGATCTCGCGGCCGCCGGCAAGCGCCTTGAAGCGGCCGTCCTGCGGCACGCGGCGCTCGGCAATGTCGAGCTCGGCCATCACCTTTATGCGCGAAATCGCCTGCTCGGCGAGCGCGCTGCCCTGCACGCTGCCGACGCGCGAGAGCACGCCGTCGATGCGGTACTGAATCACCAGCCCTGAGGGAATGCATTCGAGATGGATGTCGCTCGCGCCCTGTTTAAGCGCGTCGTAAAGCGTGGAATTGACCAGCTTGACCACCGGGCTGGCATCTTCACTGATGCGCCGTAGCGACAGATCTTCGGCGCCGTCGCCGCTCACCTCACCATCGCGCGATTGCGACAGCCCGGCCGCGCGGCGCACTTCGTCCTCGTGACGCGCGAGGCAGGCGCCGATGTCGTCACGATCGGCGACGGCCAGCGTGAAGGCTTCGGCCAGCCGTGCGCCGATGCCGTCGACCAGCGCGCGATCGAAGGGGTCGGCGATTACGATCTGCAAGCGCCCGTCGTCGCCGCGCAGCGCAATGCATTCGCGACGCAGCGCCTGCTCGAAGGACACGGCAGCAAAATCGGGCGTCAGCACCATGAGTTGCGCATGGCCCATTTCGGGCAGATCGAAGGTGTGTGCCAGCCGTGTCAGGCGCAGCGGCGCGTCAGGCTCAATGCCGGCCAGCGCGTCGAGCAGGCGACCGCCCGCGGCGCGCGCCGCGGCGATATCGTCGCTTGAAAACGGGGGCGCCAGCGCGGCGTTCATCCGATGCTCTCTGCTAGCTGAAAGATCGGCAGATACATGAGTACCACGATCAGCCCGATCGCCACGCCGATGAACAGCATCAGCAGCGGACCGAACAGCCGCGTCAGCCATTCCACCTGGCGCGCGGTGTCAGCCTCATGGAATTCCGCCGCGCGGGTAAGCATTTCGCCCAGGTTGCCGGCGCGTTCGCCGACCTGCAGCATGCGCAGCGCCACCGGCGTCGCCAGCCCCTGCGCGGCGAGCGTGGTGCCAAAACCGGCGCCCTCGCGGATGCGTTGGATGGCGATATCGAGTGCCCCGCGCAGACTTGGCGCCAGCAGCCCGGCCACCATACCGAGCGCGGTCACCGCGGGAATGCCACCCGCCAGCAACATGCCCAGCGTGCGATAGAAACGCGCCAGTTGAAACACCCGCAGGCGCTCGCCGATCATCGGTGCGCGCCACATCAAGCGCCCCACGGCCGCGGCGGTCGACGGCTGACGCAGCAAGGCGACGACACCGACGCCGAGCACCAGCACGGCCACGCCGACGGCGATAAAGTTGCCTTCGACAAACTGCCCCCACTCGAGCAATAGGCGCGACAGAAACGGCAGATCGCCGCCAACGTCCTCGTAAATATGCGAAAAACTCGGCACCACATAGCCGAGCAGGAAGAGCACCACCAGGCCGCCGACGGCGACCAGCAAGGCCGGATAGATCGCCGCGCTGATCAGTTTCTCGCGCAGCGCGTCAACTTGCTGGCGGTAGCCGATATAACGCGCCACGGCGGCCTCCAGATCGCTGGTGCGTTCGGCCGCGCGGATCATCGCCACATACAGATCGGGAAAGGCGCGCGGCGTCGCCTCGAGCGCGGCGGACAGCGGCCGACCCTCACGCAGCGCGCGGCGGATGGTGTCGAGCACGCCCGACACCGCCGGACGATTCTCTTTCTCGGCCAACGCGTCGATCGCCTCGGCCAGCGGAATGCCCGCAGTCAGCAGCGCCAGCAACTCCTGATTGAACAGCAATAACGGGAATTTGCCGCGCCGCGCGCCGCCACGCGCCGTGCTCAGCGCCAGAACAGTGAGGCCGCGCGAATCGGCCAGTTGGCGCGCTTCGGCCTCGTTCGATGCCTCCACCTCCGTCTCGACGATGTCGGCGCCCTGAGCGATGGCCTTGACGCGGTATCGCATGGCTTGGCGCGCCTACCAGTTCACGATGTCGGCAGCCTCACCCTCGCCACCGGGCGCGCCGTCTTTACCAAAAGAAAACAGATCGAACTCGCTGTGCTCGCCGGGTGATCGGTACTGGTACGGCGCGTCCCAAGGATCATCCGGCACCGCTTTGCGCAGATACGGCCCTTGCCATTTACGCTCGCCTGCCGGCGCCGTATTGATCGCATCCAGCCCTTCTTCGGTCGTCGGATAGCGGCCCACATCGAGCCGATACTGATCGAGCCCCTTCTCCAGCGCGTTGATCTGCGCGCGCGTGGTCTGAACCTCCGACTTGCCGATCTGCGAAAAAAAGCGCGGCCCCACGTACCCGGCCAGCAAGCCAATGATCACCATCACCACCAACAATTCGAGCAGTGTGAAGCCGCGCTGGCGACGTGCCTCGGCCCGCGTCGCGCCGCTA
>CBDTZF010000351.1:0-3114 GCA_965364825.1 uncultured Rhodocyclaceae bacterium
CGTCGCCGCAGCGTCAACGCAGGCCGATATTCCCGCCGTGCATCTGCCGGCCAACTCGCACGAAGCGACTCGCAAACACGCCGGCGCACGAATCTTCCCACTCGGCGAGGCGGGCCGGCCGTCGCGCACGGCGCGCACGCCATCGGGTCATGCCGCGCAAGTGCGTGCCATCGTCGACTATCTCGATAGTGCAGACTCGGCGCATCGGCGCTATCTGCCTGCGTCGGGCAGCAACCATGCCGATGTGTACGCCAGCGATCTGTGTGATCTGGCGGGCGTGTATCTGCCGCACGTGTGGTGGACCGGCCCGGCGTTGGTCCGCATCGCGACTGGTGAGACCGTCGAGGTGGCGTTCGGACGGACGGTGCGTGCGCTCAATGCGAACGCACTGCACGATTGGCTGGAAGACTTCGGATTGCAGCACGGCTGGCGGCGCGAGATCGACCTCACCACGTTGCAGGCGGCGGCCAACGCGGGCGAGGTCTGCCTGATCGTCGCCAAGCGGCGCGACCTCGATCGCAGCGGTCATGTCGTGGCAGTCGTGCCCGAGCACGAAAGCGTCGAGGCGCGGCGCAGTGCCGAGGGCGAGGTGTTGCGGCCGGTGGAATCACAGGCCGGATCGAAAAACTTCCGTTACGCCGTGAGTCGCAGTGCCTGGTGGCAGGGCATCCGCTACCAATCTTTTGCGTTCTGGCGCCATCCGTGAACGCTGGAATCCATCGCCTGCCTGCGCTGCAGCAAATCGCGCAACGTGCATGTTTCGCCCGCTCGTCGCCCGTGGTCAACTGATTGTCGTAGTCGCCAGACGCCGCGCGTGTCGTCAGGCCCGTACGCGAGCCCTCGCGGCGAAGTTTTTCTTTCTGCCGTGCGGGGCTATATTGAACACAATTCATCCCCGCCGCACCAACTTCCACGGAGACCACCATGTCAACCGTCGCCCAGATGCTGCGCTCGAAAGCAGACCAAGCCCTGTACACCGTGTCGCCGGACACCTCGGTGTTCGATGCCATCCGGCTGCTCGCCGAAAAAAATATCGGCGCTTTGCCGGTAGTCCGCGACGGCAAGCCCGTCGGCATTCTCAGCGAGCGCAACTATGCCCGCCAGATCGCACTGGTCGGGCGCTCGTCAAAGGACACGCCGGTGACTGAAATCATGGATGCGGACGTGTTGTACGTCGAACCGGAGAACACCCGCGAGGAGTGCATGGCAATGATGACGGAGCGACATCGCCGGCATCTGGTGGTGGTCGATGGCGGCAAGCTGGCGGGGCTGATCTCGATCGGCGACGTGGTCAAGGACACCATCGCAGAACAGCAGTTCGTGATCGACCAGCTCGAACGCTATATTGCCGGTGACAAAGGGTAGGCGTCGCGGATTTGGCGCGCGTACGCTTCAGTTGCCGCGGTTGACGCTGCGGGCAATAAGTCGATCGATACCCTCGGCGAGCGTGGCGCGCGACAACGCGCCCAGGCGGCTGCTGTCGAGGCGCCCTTCGGCATCGAAGAACAGCGTCGCGGGCAGGCCACGCTGGTGAAACTCACGCGCGACCTCGCCCTTCGGGTCGCGCAGCATGTTGTTCATGTCCAGTCCGGTCTGCACCAGAAATTTCTTGATGATCTCTGGCGATTCACCCTGATTGAGAAAGACGAAATTCACTGTGGGAAGTTCGGTCTGCGCCTTGGCCAGCATGGGCATTTCACGGCGGCAGGGCGGACACCAGGTGGCCCATAAATTGATCACCGTCGGCTTGCCGATGAAGCGGGTGAGCACAACTGCATCGCCGTCCAGCGTGGTGGCGGCGAAGTCGGGTAGCGGCAGGCTGTTCTTCGACGGCAAGGCCATGACGATCATGCCGGCGATCAGAATCGCGCTCGCGGTCGCCAGCCCGGTGAACATCGGACGCCGTAGCCGCCGCGTGCGTGGCGCCAGCGCCGTGGCATAAAACCAGGCGCCGATCAGCCCCGCCTGCGGTGCCCAGCCACCATCACGAATGTCGAAAATGCTCAACGGATCGTCGAGGTAGGTCTGGCGATACTGCAGCACGAAGGCGACACGCGCCACCACGAGGCCGAACACGAGAATGCGGATCAACGTCCCCTCGACCTCGACACCACGCCGCCGCGCGCTGCGCTTGCCGACGAACAAGCCCACCCCCGTGGCGATGAAGAACAGCAGCACGCTGAAGGGCAGCGCTAGCGGTCCAAGGGGAATCGTGGGGTTCATGGGTTTATGCCGTGTGATCTATCCGCAAGCGGAGTCGGACTCCCTGTCGACCGGTTCGTTCGGTGCGTAAGGCGGATGAGTCGAAGGCGTTATCCGCCGAACACACTCATTGGCAGCAAAAACCGGTGTTGTGATCATCTCCAACATGAAGGCGCAACAGATCTTCAATCGCCGTGTCGTTCTTGCGAATAACGCCTTCGGGGAATTGGTGTTGTGGCGTGTGCCACACTCGGTTCGCGGCAGCACGCATCCGCAGAAGTACAGCCTGGCCTATGTTGTCGATGGGATTTGCGTGGTGCGCTATGACGATGAAGCCGGTAAGGGGGACCACCGCCATATCGGCGATACCGAATTGCCCCTGGACTTTTCTGGCCCCGACGAATTGTTGGCTGAATTTTGGCGTGATGTGCGGAGGTGGAACGATGAAAACGGTGATTCTTGATGTCGCGTCGTGGGATGACACCGCGGCAGCGTTTTCCCGCGCGTGGAATACCGGCGAGGCCGATGCGGACGCGCGTATCAGTTTTGCCAGTCCGGAGTTGCTGTGGCAGGTGCTGACGGCAAAGCGGTGGCAACTGCTCAAAGCCCTATGCGGCGCCGCCCCTGTCTCGATTCGCGAGGCGGCACGCCGCGTTGGCCGCGACGTCAAGGCCGTGCACGGGGATATCACCGCGCTCATCGAGGCCGGCATCATCAATCGGACGGCGCGCGGCGTCGAATTTCCATACGAAGTCGTCAAGGTCGAGTGCATGTTGAATGGAGCGTGAGTCCGCAGGCTGGGTTTACTCGCTTGCGCCGGCCCATCCCAGGGAAGCGCTTCGTCATTCCGCGACACGGCGTTTTTCAGAACAACTGCCTCGCAATCGCGTCTGCCAAGGCCTCGGCCGCTGG
>CBDTZF010000352.1:0-3094 GCA_965364825.1 uncultured Rhodocyclaceae bacterium
AGGCCGAAATGGCTGTAGATGAAGCGCGGGTATGTGTGCGAGCGGTCGATGGTGTACTCGACCGGCTCGGCAAATGCCGGCGCTGCCAGCAAGGTAGCCAGTGAGGCGATGATCAGTGTCTTCTTCATTGCGTTTTCTCCTTGGGGGTGCTCGTGATTACTCGGCCTTTGGCCGGGCAACCACATGAAAATCGATCGTGACTTCGTGTGCGACCACTTCGTCGTCTGCCCACGCGCCTTCGCCAATGGCGAAATCGCCGCGCTGTATCGCGAAGCTGCCGTCGAGCGTCGCCGTGCCGTCGCCCGGCGTGTAGGTCACCGGTGTGGTTATCTCGCGCGTGTTGCCCTTGATGGTGAGATTACCGGTCACTTCGAACTTGTTGTCGCCAAGTGCCTTGACCTGGGTGGATTCGAAACGTGCCGTCGGGTGCGCCTCGGTGTTGAACCACTTCTTCGCACGTGCTTCTTCATCACCCTCTTCCGACCCGGTGTCGATGCTGGCGATCGGTACTTCGAGCGTCGCGTGCGCGGCTTCGGGTTGATCGGGATCGAACTGCACCGTGGCGTCAAAGGTCGGGAAGCTACCGTCGAGCGTCACGCCCATCTGTGAAAAGTGGAATTTGAGCGTGCTCGCTTCGGCATCCACGGTGGCGTATTCAACCGCGAGCGCACTGGAAAAGGGCGCCAGGGCTAATCCGGCAGTAAGTGCAAGCGCAGGCAAAAAGCGGTTTGTCATCAATATCTCCTAGGTTGAAATCAGGTCTTGTCAAAGCGCGGCAGCATGCGCGTGAGCACCGTGTCGCGATCGATGAAATGGTGCTTGAGCGAGGCGCCGACATGCGCCACGAACAGGCCCGCCAGCGTGAAGTTGAGCGTTTTATGCACGAGCAGCAGGGTGTCGCCGAGCGCCTTGTCCTTGGCGAGCAGGTCGGGCAGCGGCAAGATGCCGAACCACACCGTCTGAAAGCCCTTGGCCGAGCTCATCAACCAGCCCGAAATGGGAATGATGAACATCAGTATGTACAACAACCAGTGCGCCACCGTGGCGCCCGTGCGCAGCAGCGGCGGCATGGTATCGGGCAGGGGCGGCGCCGGATGGGTGAGGCGCCAGCCGAGGCGCGCAATGACCAGCACGAACAGCGTCACGCCGATCCATTTGTGATACGAGTACAGCTTGAGCTTGATTGGCGATAAATCCAGCTCTGTCATGTAAAGGCCGAGTGCAAAGGTGCTGATGATGCCCAGCGCGATGAGCCAGTGGAGCGTGATAGCCGTCGGAGTGTAGCGGTTGTTTGTCATAGAGGCTCTGCCGTGTGATGTAGTTCGACATCGGATTGACTGCCTTGCGCGGTGATCTTACCGAAGACAAAGCTGTCCATGCTCAAGACCCCATGCGTCATACCGCCATCGACGCGCTGCGACATCGTCCAGCAGGCGCCCGCCGCACCGATGGCAAAAAACAGCGGGAGAAAATGCTCGTCGGTCGGGTGCGCGCGTCGCGCGCCGGGCGCTTGCGCCCGATAGTCGAGCAGTGCATGCAGGTCACCATTGGCAATGCGCGCGGCCACCCAGCCCGCAAATTCCGGTGCGTAGGCGGCGGTGGTTGCGTCAGTATCCAGGTCGCGTAGATTGTGGGTCAGACTCCCCGAGCCGATGATCAGTACACCTCGCGCCCGCAGGTGTGACACCGCACGGCCAAGTTCAAGCAGCACCAGCGGTGATGGCGCGCGTGGCTGCGACAGCTGCAGCACGGGAATGTCGGCCGCGGGATAGAGATGCAGGAGCGGCACCCAGGCACCGTGATCGCGGCCGCGTGTGGGGTCGACAAGGGCATGATCGCCATGTCGGGCAAGCGCCGCCACCACTTCGGCCGCCACCTGGGGCGCGCCCGGGGCGGGGTAATCCAGCGCATAGAGCGGTGCCGGAAAGCCGTTGAAATCGTGAATGGTTGGCGGTTGTGCCGCGCCAGTCACCTGTAGATCGCGTGCCATCCAGTGCGGCGAAAGCACCAGCACGGCACGCGGCGTCGGCAATTGCTTGGCGAGCGCGCGCAGCTGCTCCCCGGCGCGGCCAGGCTGCAGCGCGAAGAGGGGCGATCCGTGCGAGATGAACAAGGTGGGAAGTGACATCGGCTTGGGGTTTCGTATGACAGCTCAGGGTAGTTTGTTGTAGCTTATTGTTTGATCTCTGATAGGTAAACAGCTAGTTTGTTGATTGACTGTCAACAAGAGCGTAACAATGGATCGATTCCGCGAAATGGAGTGCTTTGTTGCCGTTGTCGAAGCAGGCAGCTTCGTGGGTGCGGCCGATGTCTTGCGTTTGTCTAAAGCGGCGGTGTCGCGCGGTGTCATCGAACTCGAAGCGCGGCTCGGCGCGCGACTGCTCCAGCGCACCACCCGGCGCCAGTCGATAACCGAAGCAGGGCGCGCCTACTACGACCGCTGCAAACAGATTCTGGCGGAGCTGGAAGAAGCCGACAGCGCGGTCGGCGACGTGACCGGTCACCCGGTCGGCAAGTTGCGCATCAACGCGCCGTTTTCATTCGGTATCCGCCATCTGGCGCCCTTGTGGGGGCCATTCATGGCGCGCTATCCGGATGTGGAGATCGAGGTCGATTTGTCCGACCGGCAGGTGGATGTGGTGAACGAAGGCTACGACCTCGTCATCCGCATCAGCCGAATGCGCGATTCCACGCTGGTGCACCGCCAACTGGCAACCACGCGCATCGTTGCCTGCGCCACGCCCGAGTATCTGGCCCGCCACGGCCGGCCCGCCAGCGTCGCAGCGCTTGCCGACCACGCAGTGATCGGCTACAGCTACGCGGCCGATGGCGACATCTGGCACTTCATGACGCCTGACGGCCCGCGCGAAGTGCTCACCCGGCCGCGCATGCGCGCGAACAACGGGGACACTTGCCAGGCGGTCATGCTCGCGCATCAGGGCATCGCCATGCAGCCCGATTTTCTCGCCGGCGATGCGCTCGCGGCCGGCAAACTGGTCGAGGTGCTGCCGGAATGCCGTAGCGACGAGCGTGGCATCTACGTGGTGTATCCCTCGCGCAAGCATCTCTCGGTGAAGATGCGCGTGCTTGTCGA
>CBDTZF010000353.1:0-3083 GCA_965364825.1 uncultured Rhodocyclaceae bacterium
AAGCGCTCTACCGTGCCTGGAGCGTGACGCGCAATCATCCGTACCACCGCGAGTAACGACCGTCTGACCCGCATGCCTGAGGTGCGCGCGCAGGCATACCGTAGAATGGCGACAACAGACTTTTGCGGCCGCCATGACTTCCCCCATTTACCTCGCTTCGAACAGCCCGCGCCGGCGTGAACTGCTGCGCCAGATCGGTGTGTCCTTCGACGCCCTGTTGTTTCGCAGCGGCTCGCGCAGCGATGACGATGTCGACGAAGCCCCGCTGACGAGTGAAGCGGCACGCGACTATGTGCAGCGCATCGCCCGCGCCAAGGCCGCAGGCGGTGCGCAACGCGTGCGCTGGCGCCATCTGCCGGCCCGCGCGGTGCTCGCCGCCGACACCACGCTGGAATTCGAAGGCACCATCATCGGCAAGCCTGAGACTGCCGCCCATGCGCGCGAGATCCTGAAGGCGCTCTCCGGCCGCAGCCACGATGTGCTCACTGCCGTCGCGCTCACCGACGGCGAACGCACCGAACACCGACTCAGCATTAGCTCGGTGCGCTTCCGCACGCTGACCGCCGATGACATTCAGCGCTATCTGGCCACCGGCGAACCCATGGACAAGGCCGGCGCCTATGGCATTCAGGGGCATGCGGCGATATTTGTCGAAGAGATCCGCGGCAGCTACAGCGGCATCATGGGGCTGCCCTTGTTTGAAACGGCGCAACTGCTGTCGCGCTTCGGCGTCATGCCCTGAATGAACTTTCCCGTTTTTCTACCGACGATGACCGAAGACTTTCTGATCAACTTCACCCCGCAGGAAACCCGCGCCGTGCTCATGCAGCAGGGCGTGGTGCAGGAATTGCATGTGGAGCGCACCGACAGCCGCGGCATTGTCGGCAACGTTTACCTTGGGAAAGTCGTGCGCGTGCTGCCCGGCATGCAGTCCGCGTTCATCGACATCGGGCTCGATCGCACCGCCTTCCTGCATGTGGCCGATATCTGGAGCGACCGCAACGCCGGCGAGCAGGCGCATCCGATCGAACGCATCCTCGCCGAAGGCGAATCGATCGTGGTGCAGGCACTCAAGGACCCGATGGGCACCAAGGGCGCGCGGCTGTCCACGCAGATCAGCATCGCCGGCCGCCTGCTGGTCTATCTGCCGCAGGAGCGCCACATCGGCATTTCGCAGCGCATCGAGGATGAAGCGGGACGCGACGCCTTGCGCGAACGCCTCACCCGGCTGATGGGCGACGTCGACAACGGCGGATTCATTGTGCGCACCATGGCCGAGTCGGCGAGCGACGACGAACTGGCGACCGATATCGCCTACCTGCGCAAGCTGTGGACGGAGATCGAAAGCCGCCGCATGGGCGCCAAGGCGCCAGCCGTGCTGTATCAGGATCTGACCCTCGGCGAGCGCGTGCTGCGCGATCTGGTGACGCATGACACCACACGCATCATCGTCGACTCGCGCGAAAACTTCGTCAAACTCACCGGCTTCGCCAAGCAGTTCATGCCCTCCGTGCTGCCGCTGATTTCGCACTACACCGGCGAGCGGCCGCTGTTCGATCTGCACAATGTCGAAGACGAAATCCAGAAAGCGCTGGCGCGCCGCGTCGACCTCAAAAGCGGTGGCTACCTGATCATCGACCAGACCGAAGCGATGACCACGGTCGATGTGAATACCGGTGGGTTTGTCGGCGCGCGCAATTTTGACGAAACCATTTTCAAGACCAACCTCGAAGCCGCGCAGTCGATCGCCCGCCAACTGCGCCTGCGCAATCTCGGCGGCATCATCATCATCGATTTCATCGACATGGAAACGATCGAACACCGCGACGCCGTACTCACGGAATTCAAGCACTCGCTCGAACGCGATCACACCAAGATGACGGTGAATGGATTCACCGCGCTCGGCTTGGTCGAGATGACCCGCAAGCGTACCCGCGAATCGCTTGCCCACACGCTGTGCGAGCACTGCCCCACCTGCGAGGGCCGCGGCGAGGTCAAGACCACGCGCACGGTGTGTTACGAGATCCTGCGCGAACTGTTGCGCGAAGCTCGCCAGTACAACGCGCGCGAATTCCGCGTGCTGGCGGCGCCGCATGTGGTCGACCTGTTTCTCGACGAGGAGTCGCAGGCACTGGCGATGCTCTCCGACTTCATCAACAAGACGATTTCCCTGCACCCTGAGGGGAGCTACACGCAGGAGCAGTACGACATCGTGTTGCTATGAATGTGGGAGGGTGGCGGCGATGCGATACAACGGACAGATCAACGACTGGAATGACGACCGCGGTTTCGGCTTCGTGCTCATTTCCGGCAGCGGAGCGCGTCACTTCGTGCATATCAAATCCTTCGATACGCACCAGCAGCGGCCGAAGAACGGCGACTGGGTGACCTTCGAGCTGGCGCCGCAACGCGGCCGCGAAGCCCGCGCCGAAAGAGTGCGCTACGCTTCGCAGCGCGGCGATGTCAGCCGCACCACGCAACGCAACGGTGGCCGGCGCTTCGTGATCGACTGGGTGCTGGCGGGCGTGTGGTGTGCCGCGCTGGGCGCGAGCGTTGTGTTCGATCTGCTGCCGCGCAGCGCGCTGGCGGTAGTTGCGGCGGGTGCGCTGGTGGCGTTCGTTATGTACAACCTCGACAAGCGCCGCGCCGAACGAAATGAGCGACGCACGCCCGAAGGCAATCTGCTTGCGGTGAGTGCCGTCGGCTGGCCCGGCGCGCTGGCAGCGCAACAGTTATTCCGCCACAAATCCGCCAAGCGCAGTTTCTACTATTCGTTCCGCGCCATCGCGCTGTGCGAGCTCGGCGCAGTTGGCTGGCTGGCCCACTTGCACGGTCTGATCTGACACCAGATGGCGTGCCCTTCAAGATAATCGAGATTCAATGACTCCATTCGACCCCACTGAAATCCGCGCCGTCGTCTTCGACATGGACGGCCTGCTGCTCGACAGCGAGCAAATTGCCTACGACATCGGTCGCCAGGTCAGCCACGATCTGGATATTCCGTGGACGCATGAAATCGCCATGCAGATGATCGGCATTGGCGCCGGCGAACATGAACGGCTGCTCAAGGGCGCGTTCGGCGA
>CBDTZF010000354.1:0-3077 GCA_965364825.1 uncultured Rhodocyclaceae bacterium
CTGGAAAAGACGAAGGGCAGATCGAGCGTTTCGGCATACCCGAGCGCCTGCTGCATGCCGTCGCCTAAGCTATGGCTGTTGTCCTTGGCTTCGATGACTGCGATCGGCAGGTTGGGGCGGTGGTACAGCAGGTAGTCGGCGCGCTTGGTCTTGCCACGGCTATGCAGCTTTCCGCGCACGATGATCCGGCCCGCGGTGAAGGTCACCTCCTCACGAATCTGGGTCTGCAGATCCCAGCCGGCCGCCGTGATGGCGGGGGTAATGTATTTCGTGCAAATGTCGCGTTCTGAAAGGCTCTTCTTGCTCATCGAGGTGGCGTTCGGAAGTCATGCGTCATGGGAAGATAGCATCGTGGGAGGCGTCGGTATCAACAGGTCCTGGTCGGAATGACAGAATAGGCAGCCAGTCGTTGAACAAGTGCCATTCGTCGCTAACGGAGCGGCGGTTTGTCATCGGGCCGTTCTGGAGGAAAATGACGGCTTTTGCCGATAAATATTTAGAATCCCCGCCAGGGGATCGGCAAACGCCTCGACTTCAGGTGAGCACGGAAGCCCTCTCCCGCTCGGCTTTGAGCCGCAACCCGAAGCCAGCGGCTTCACGCCGGTAAAGTGCTCACCAAAAAAAGTGATAAAACAACAGGATGTCCCCGCAATGCTGCTGATGATCGACAACTACGACAGCTTTACCTACAACCTCGTGCAGTATCTCGGCGAGCTGGGGGCGCGCGTCAAGACCGTCCGCAATGATGAAATCACTGTGGAGGATGTCGGCCATCTGGCGCCCAGCCATGTGGTCATCTCGCCCGGGCCGTGCACGCCGAAGGAGGCCGGCATTTCGGTGGCGGTGGTCGAGCGCTACGCCGGCAAAATGCCGATACTCGGTGTCTGCCTCGGCCATCAGAGCATCGCCGTGGCCTTTGGTGGCAAGGTGGTGCACGCCAAGCGGCTGATGCACGGCAAGACCTCACCGGTGCATCATGACGAAGCGGGCGTGTTTCGCGGTCTGCCCAATCCGCTCGAATGCACGCGCTATCATTCGCTGGCGGTTGAGCGCGACAGTCTGCCGGACTGCCTCGAAGTGAGCGCGTGGACCGACGACGGCGAGATCATGGGTCTGCGGCATAAAACGCTGCCGATCGAAGGCGTGCAGTTTCACCCCGAATCCATCCTGACGCGGCACGGCCACGACCTGCTGCGCAATTTTCTTGAAAATACTGCGTGAACGGAGAGTCCATGTCGATCACCCCTCAGGAAGCGCTGCAGCGCACGATTGAGCACCGCGAGATTTTCTTCGACGAGATGATCGCGTTGATGCGCCAGATAATGGGCGGCGAGATTTCGCCCCTCATGACGGCGGCGATTCTGGCCGGCCTGCGCACCAAGAAAGAAACCATCGGCGAGATCGCCGCTGCGGCCACGGTGATGCGCGAGCTGTCCACCAAAGTGACGGTGCCGACACCCAACGAAAACTTTCTGGATGTGGTCGGCACCGGCGGCGACGCTGCGCACAGCTTCAACATCTCCACCGCTACCATCTTCGTGGCTTCGGCAGCCGGGGCGCGCATCGCCAAACATGGCGGACGCAGCGTGTCGAGCAAATCGGGCAGTGCCGACGTTCTTGAGGCACTGGGCGTCAATCTGGCGCTCAGCCCGGATCAGGTGGCGGAGTGCATTCAGGCCACCGGCATCGGTTTCATGTACGCGCCCAACCACCACAGCGCGATGAAAAACGTCGCCTCAGTGCGCAAGGAAATGGGCGTGCGCACCATCTTCAACATCCTCGGCCCGCTGACCAATCCGGCCAGTGCGCCGCACACGCTGATGGGCGTGTTCCACCCCGATCTGGTCGGTATTCAAGCGCGCGTGATGAAGCAGTTGGGCGCCGATCATGTGCTGGTGGTGCACGGCCGAGACGGGATGGATGAAGTCTCGCTGGGCGCGGCGACAATGGTGGCCGAACTCAAGGATGGCGTGGTGCGCGAGTACGATATTCACCCCGAAGACTACGGTCTCGCGATGCAATCCAGCCGTCAGTTGCAGGTGGCCGACGCGGCCGAATCAAAAGGCATGTTGCTCGGTGCGCTCGACAACGTCCCCGGTGCGGCGCGCGACATCGTCGTCCTCAACGCCGGGGTCGCCTTGTACACCGCCAAGGTGGTGGGCAACGTCGCCGCGGGCATCGGCCGCGCGCGTGAAGCGATCGCCAGCGGCGCGGCGCGCGCCAAGGTGGACGAATTCGCCAGCTACACGCGGCGCTTTGCCTGAGCCGCGCATGAGCGACATCCTCGACAGGATTCTCGCGGTCAAGCGCGATGAAGTGGCCGCCGGCAAGGGCCGTCAGTCACTCGCCGACATCGAACGGGCGGCGCGCGCGGTTACGCCGGCTCGCGATTTCGTCGGCGCGATGCAGGCAAAGCTGGTCGCTGGCCGCTCGGCGGTGATCGCCGAAATCAAGAAAGCCAGCCCGTCCAAAGGCGTGCTGCGTGAAGACTTTCAGCCCGCGCAGATTGCCGCCTCCTACGCCGCCGGCGGTGCGGCCTGCCTGTCGGTGCTCACCGACCGCACGTTCTTTCAGGGCGCGCCCGACTACCTGCAGCAGGCGCGCGACGCCTGTCCGCTGCCGGCGCTGCGCAAGGATTTTCTCATCGACCCGTGGCAGGTTTTCGAGGCGCGCGCGATGGGCGCCGACGCCATCCTGCTGATCGTTGCTGCCTTGTCGCTCAACCAAATGCAGGAAATGGAAGCGATCGCCAGCGATCTGGGCATGGCCGTGCTGGTGGAGAGCCACGACGCCGGCGAGCTGGACGTGGCGCTGCAATTGCGCACGCCGCTGATCGGCATCAACAACCGTAATTTGCGCACCTTCGAAGTGTCGCTCGACACCACGCTCGACCAACTCGAGCGCATCGATGACACGCGCATCGTCATCACCGAGTCGGGCATCGGCACCACCGACGACGTCGCGCGAATGCGCCGTCACGGCGTGAGTGCCTTCCTCGTCGGCGAAGCCTTCATGCGCGCCGCCGATCCCGGCGCCGCACTGGAATTATTGTTTGCCTGATATTGTCTCAACCTGGA
>CBDTZF010000355.1:0-3074 GCA_965364825.1 uncultured Rhodocyclaceae bacterium
ATTACCCGATCGAGGATGTTGTCGGCCACAGCGATATTGCCCCCGGACGCAAGACCGATCCCGGCCCACACTTCGACTGGACACGCCTGCACGCGAGGCTCACGTCGGCGCGTGCCGATGGGTGACACGCACGTTTTCATTTCTCCAATTCACGCCCAAGTCTATTCCAGCGTATAACACGGCCTGTACTGTTTTTTGCCCATCAGGAGATATTCATGAAACTGTTCAAATTCATCAAGGACGCCGGAGAAAAGCTTTTCGGTAGCGGCGAAGCCAGCGCTGCGCCAGCCGCCGCGCCCGATGCCAACGCCAAGGCCGCCGCGGCGATCAAAACCTATATCGAAAAGCTGAAGCTGCCGATCGAAGCACTCGACGTGCGCTTTGATGGCAGCACCGGCACGGTCAGCGTCGGCGGTACGGCGCCTGACCAGGCGGCGCGCGAGCGTGTGCTGCTCGCCGCCGGCAACGTCTCCGGCGTGGAGCGCGTGGAAGACAGCATCGTCGTCACCAAGTCCGAAGCGGAAGCCCGCTTTCACACCGTCGAGCGTGGCGACACGCTGTCGGCGATCGCGAAGCAGTATTACGGCGATGCCAACAAGTATCCCGTGATCTTCGAAGCCAACAAGCCGATGCTGTCGCATCCCGACAAGATCTATCCGGGCCAGATGCTGCGCATTCCGGCCGAATAACGCGATCAGTGTGACGCGTGCAACAAAAAACGGGGCGCTGCCCCGTTTTTTGTTGCATGCCTGAATGCCTTGTGCGGCGTGTGTTTCTGTCGATGATGTACGGAATCGTCAGTATTGGCGAGGTTTTCCCGGGCATTGACAAGTCAGCCTCAAAACCATAAAGTACACGAAATGCTGCAGTGCAGCAACCCGTGGGATTGACGGCCAACCATCATCCGCCGCAAACCCAGGCGATCCGCGGGGTCCGTCCGCCAACCAGGCGGCCGGCGCATCCGGGACACTTGGAGGTCACATGAGCATCGCGAAACTGCTGACGCGCGCCGGCGAACGGACGAGCGCGTTTCTGATCCATTTTTCACACGGCGCCTTGCTGGCGTTTGGCATGCTGTCGATGGCCGCGCTGATGGCTGAAGTTTTCGAGCCGGGGGCAACGCATGGCCTGTCGGTGGCGCCGATTGCCGAGGCGCGGGCGAGCGCAGCAGTCGACTTGAACGCGACCCGAATGGAGCGTGATTTTGCCGGGAAGCGCCACGTCGGGCTGTCCCCTGAACTCAAGCGCGTGGGCAGCTACGTCGCCAAACGCTACCGCGTGTCGGAGTCCGCCTTGCGGACGGCACTGGTGCGCGCGCAACGCTCTGGCCGCGAACTCGGTATTGACCCGCTGCTGATCGTCGCCGTGATGGCGATCGAGTCGAGTTTCAATCCGCTCGCCGAAAGCACCGTGGGCGCCCAAGGGTTAATGCAGGTCATCCCGCGTTTCCACATGGACAAAATCGGGGACGATGCAGACGATGATGCAGCCTTGTTCGACCCCGAGACCAACGTGCGCGTCGGCTCGCTGGTGATCAAGGAAGGGATGCAGCGTTACGGCTCGCTGACGCGTGCTCTGCAGTATTACGGCGGTGCGCTAAAGGATTCACAAGCGCGTTACGCGAAAAAGGTGTTCACTTTGCAAGCTCGGCTCCAGGCAGTCGCGGACCGCGCCGACGCTTGAACCGGGAAGCGGCAGGGCACATCGGGCGGCGCGTGATGCGCCGCCCGTTTTATTTAGCGACGACGCGTCGGATGCGTTCGCCCGCTTCGAGCAACCGTTCGCGCCCGGTGGTATACGCAAAACGCATGTGCTGGCGCGGACGGTGGTCGCCGAAGTCGATTCCCGGCGTCGCTGCGACCCCGGCCTCTTCGATCAGCTGCCGTGCGAGTTCTTCGCAATCGTCGGCCAGCGCGCTGATGTCGGCATAGATGTAAAACGCACCCTGTGGCTCGGTGCCGATGGCGAAACCCAGTTCGCGCAGCATCGGCAGCAGCGCGTCGCGTCGCTCGGCAAAGGCCTGGCGGCGACCCTCCAGAATGGCAAGACAGGCCGGCGACAGCGCGGCGAGTGCGGCATGCTGAGCCACCGTGGACGCCGCTATGAAGAAGTGCTGGGCGAGGCGTTCGATTTCGCGCGTGTAGCCTTCGGGCACCACCAGCCAGCCAAGACGCCATCCGGTCATGCTGAAATACTTGCTGAAACTGTTGACCACGAACACATCGTCCATGTGTTGCAGCGCAGTGCTGGAGTCGACGCCATACGTCAGCCCCTGATAGATCTCATCGACGATGAACAGGCCTTCGCGCTTGCGCACCACTGCGTTGATCGCTTCGAGTTCAGCCGCATCGAGCAGCGTACCGGTGGGGTTTGACGGCGACGCGAGCATCAGCCCGCGCGTGCGCTCCGTCCAGGCGGCGTCGACCTGTGCGGCGGTTGGCTGGTAGGCCTGTTGCGCATCGACCGGCATGGCTTGCGCGACGCCTTCAAAGCTGCGCACCAGATGGCGGTTCGATGGATAGGTCGGGTCGGGCAGCAGCCAGCCGTCACCGGGACTGGTGGTGGCGGCGAGCGCCAGCATGAGCGCGCCGCAGGCGCCGGGCGTGACGATGATGCGCTCGGGCGACACGTCGGCGCCGAAGCGATCGTGATAGAAGCGGGCGATCGCTTCACGCAGCGCCGGCAGGCCGAGCGAGGCAGTGTAGTGCACGTCGCCGCGCGCAAGAAAGCGGGTGGCCGCTTCGATCACCGGCGCCGGTGTGCCGAAGTCGGGTTCGCCGATTTCCATATGAATGATGTCGCGCCCGGCGGATTCGAGTTCCTTGGCGCGGCGCACCAGTTCCATCACGTGAAACGGTGCGATGTCGGCCATGCGCGCGGCCAGCCTGAGCGGAGGAGTTTTCATCACGTCGATATCCGGTTGTGCCGATCACAAGTGTGCATCCTAACGCTCATGACGGTTGTCGTCGCCACCCCTGACCATGAAAGATGACGCGTGCGCACAATGCGTAGGGCGGAGTTCAGCCCGCCCCAACGCCCCGCGAGCTACCGATCGCCGGCTGAACCCGGCCCTA
>CBDTZF010000356.1:0-3064 GCA_965364825.1 uncultured Rhodocyclaceae bacterium
GCCCTAGAGCCGACTCGATCTGTGCCGCCGTGGCCTGCAGTAAATCGTAGGTCACCGCCATGTTGGCGCCGTCGATGCTCAGCGCCTCGATGCCCATCATTGCACTGATCTGCGCGTGCACTATTGCCGCCGCGGTATCGTCGAGCGCGGAATCCAGAACGAAACGCCGCCGTTTCAACACCTTCAGCCCCTGCTGCTTCGGCGCGGGCCGTCCCGGCAAACCGATGTACAGGCGCGGATTGGCAACAAAGCGCTCGCGGCATTGCGCCGAACAGAATGCGAAGCTACGGCCCTGAAAATCAGCGGCATGCTGATCAGGCGCGACCATCATGTCGCACACGACATCCTTTACACGTGGCTCCATCTTCATTTCACGTCTCCTGCTCTATCAGATTTTTACGCGACGCAGACGCAACGCGTTTCCAATCACCGAGACCGACGACAGACTCATCGCGGCCGCAGCGAACATGGGCGAGATCAGGATGCCGAGGAAGGGATAAAGCACGCCAGCCGCAATCGGCACCCCTGCGGCGTTGTAGATCAGCGCAAAAAACAGGTTCTGACGAATGTTGCGCATGGTTGCCACCGACAGGCGGCGCGCCCGCACGATTCCGGTCAGATCACCCTTCACTAGAGTGAAGCCGGCACTCTCGATCGCCACGTCGGCGCCGGTACCCATGGCAATGCCGACGTCTGCCTGGGCCAGCGCAGGGGCGTCATTGACCCCGTCGCCAGCCATTGCGACTTTGTGTCCGTTCGCTTGCAGTTCCTGCACGATGCGCGCCTTGTCGGCCGGCAGAACGTCGGCTCGAATCTCGTCGATGCCGAGCCGTCCGGCCACTGCGCGCGCGGTGCGTTCATTGTCGCCAGTCGCCATGACAATGCGCAGCCCCTCGGCGTGCAGTGCCTTCAACGCATCCAGCGTGGTGTCCTTGACCGGATCGGCGACGCTCACCAGACCGGCAATTTCGTTGCCGATCAGCACGAACATCACGGTCTCGCCCTGATCGCGGCGGCGGTTGGCTTCGTCCATGTCACGCCGGGCATCCACGCCCAGTTCTTCGAGCAACTTGGCGTTACCGAGCGCGACAGCCTTGCCGTCGACTTCGCCCTTGACGCCCTTGCCGGTAATCGCCTCGAAGGCATCGGCCTTGGCGAGCGAGACGCCCCGTTCTTCGGCACCACTGACGATCGCCTCGGCCAGCGGGTGTTCGGAGCCGCGCTCCAGGCTTGCGGCCAGGCGCAGCACTTCCGTCTCGTCATGCCCTTCCGTGGGCAACACCGCGACCAGCTTGGGCTTACCGACAGTGAGCGTGCCGGTCTTGTCGACAATCAGGATGTCCACTTTGGCGAAGCGCTCCAGCGCCTCGGCGTTCTTGATCAGCACGCCCGCCTGAGCGCCACGTCCAGTAGCAGTCATGATCGACATGGGCGTGGCCAGCCCGAGTGCGCAGGGGCAGGCGATGATCAGCACCGCGACTGCCGACACCAAAGCGTATGCGAGCGCTGGTGCCGGGCCCCAAATCGCCCACGCGATAAATGCCAGGATCGCGATGCCAATCACGGCCGGAACGAACATGCCGGCAACCGAATCAGCGACTTTCTGGATTGGCGCGCGCGAACGCTGCGCGTTGGCCACCATGTCGACGATCTGCGAAAGCATCGTGTCGGCCCCGACACGCTTCGCCTCGATGATCAGGGAACCGGTCCCGTTGATGGTGGCACCGGTTACGGCATCGCCTTCAGTCTTTTCGACTGGCACCGGCTCACCCGAGATCATCGATTCGTCGATCGATGAACGACCCTCGACGACCACACCGTCGACCGGCACCTTGTCGCCGGGGCGCACGCGCAATTGATCACCCACCACGATGTCCTCGAGCGGAACTTCCTCCTCGCTCCCGTCTGGGCGGATCACCCGGGCCGTTTTGGCCGCCATATCAAGCAACGCGCGGATCGCCGATCCGGTGCGTTCGCGCGCGCCCAGCTCCATCACCTGGCCGAGCAGTACCAGCACGACGATCACCGCGCCGGCTTCGAAATACACGCCAACGTGGCCCTCGGCACTGCGAAAGCCCGCCGGGAAGATGCCCGGCATCAGCACCGCCACTACGCTAAACAGGTAGGCGGCGCCAACGCCAAGCGCGATGAGGGTGAACATGTTGAGGCTGCGATTGACGACCGATTTCACCCCGCGCACAAAGAATGGCCAACCGGCCCAGAGAATCACCGGGGAGCCGAGCAGCAGTTCGACCCACAACGTGGGGCGCTCGCCAATCATCTCGCGAATGAAACCCAGGCCGACGTACGGCCCCATCGCCAATATCAGCAACGGAACCGTGAGCACCACGCCGATCCAGAACCGGCGCTTGAAATCAAGCAATTCCGGATTCGGGCCCTCGTCCCCGGTGGGCACACCCATTGGCTCCAGCGCCATGCCGCATTTAGGGCATTCGCCGGGAGCGTCACGCACAATCTCGGGATGCATCGGGCAGGTGTACTGCGTGCCCTTTGGCGCCGCCTTGGCTTCCTTGTGCGCTCCCGAGAGGTACTGACGCGGATCAGCCACGAATTTGTCGTGGCATTTGCTCGAGCAAAAGTGATAGGTCCGGCCGTCGTGTTGTGCTGTCGGTTTGCCTGCGTCGAGGGCGACTTTCATGCCGCAGACGGGATCCTTCACCGTCTCGGCAGCATCATTCCCGCCATGCCCGGCTCCGCCATGATGATGCGCGTGTGCCGCTGCGCTTTGGTGCGGAAGGTCGCCGCCAGTGGCGCTGGGGGCATCGTCCTTGGAGGCGATCAAGTGCGGCTTGTTCATAATGGTGCTCCGTGTCTGTCGATGATTTCTGGTGTCGTCGCGAGTCATTGGTTCGACATCGCTGAGTCTTTGGTCGTGCGCCAGCGCGGCACGAAAGCGGGTGTCGCTTGCGCGTAACGCGTCCACTCATCGCCGAAGCGAGCAGCAGAGTCCCGTTCTTCACGGCGTGCGAGTCGTATGTAGACGAAGAGCAGAATCGGAAACATGATCAGCGTGACCAGCGTTGGCCACTGCAGCAGGAATCCC
>CBDTZF010000357.1:0-3063 GCA_965364825.1 uncultured Rhodocyclaceae bacterium
CCGAGCGCTTCGAGGCGTGCGCCGATCAGGTCGAGACATCCCGCATCATCCGGGGTGACCGAGCGGCGCTGAATCAGCTCGCGGGTCAGCGCAAGCGTGGGCGAATCGGGAGCGGTCATGGTTGAGATCGGGCCTCAGTTTTCCTCAAGGTGAAGCGTGAACTCGCTGAACGACGAACCGTCCGGCTGCGTGGCTTCGAAATCGACAATGTTCGGCCGGTGTTTTTTTGCCGGCTCGCTCGGTCGTACTTCCACTTCCGAGTTGTTGATCAGCCAGGACAGATTGGTCGGCGAGTCAGCATGCGACAACGCCTCTTCGAGCGTGATGATCTGTTCGCGATAGAGTCGGAACAGATCCTGCTCGAAGGTTTGCGAGCCCGGCGCAAGGCTTTGTTCCATGGCTTCCTTGACCGCGCTGATCTCGCCGCGTTCGACCAGTTCGGCCACATGGCGCGTGTTCATCAGAATCTCGATGGCCGGGACACGACAACCGTCCGGGCCTCGTACGAGGCGCTGCGAGATGATGCACCTGAGCGCCACCGCCAGATCGAGATAGAGCAGCGGGCGGCTCTCGAGCGGGAAGAAGTTAACGATTCGGTTGAGCGCATGATAGGCGTTGTTGGCGTGCAGCGTGGCCAGACACAGGTGGCCGGTCTGCGCGTAGGCCAGCGCCGCCTGCATGGTTTCCCGGTCGCGGATTTCCCCGATCAGGATGCAGTCGGGCGCCTGACGCATGGCGTTGCGCAGCGCGTCGTGCCAACTGCGTGTGTCGATGCCGATTTCGCGCTGGTTGATGATCGAGCGTTCATGCTTGAAGAGGTATTCGATCGGGTCTTCGATGGTCAGGATGTGACCTGTGCGATTGCGGTTGCGGTGGTTGATCATCGACGCCATGGTGGTCGATTTTCCCGAGCCGGTGGACCCCACCACGAGCACCAGACCGCGTTTTTCCATGATGACATCGGCCAGCGTTTTGGGCAGCTTGAGCGATTCGAGGGTGGGAATGTCGCCGCGAATGAAACGCACCACGATGGCGACGCTGTTGCGCTGCCAGAAGAGGTTGACGCGAAAATTGCCCAGGTCGCGTCGCCCGAAGGAGAGGTTCATCTCCTTTTCTTCCTCGAAGCGTTCCGATTGTTCCGGCGCCATGATCTCGTAGGCCATGCGCTGGATCATCTCGGGTTCCATCTTCTGCTGATTGATCGGCAGTGCTTCGCCTTCAATCTTGATATGGATCGGCACGCCGGCCGTAATGAAGATGTCCGATGCGCCTTTTTCGGCCATCAGGTTGAACAACTTGTCGAGAATCATTGGCAACGCGTCCGCTGAGTGAGCGGACACGGACCACCCGGGTGGTCCGTGTCCGCAGGTTCTTCAGGCGCCGCGTAACAATTCGTTGATACCCGTCTTGGCACGCGTTTGCGCGTCGACGCGTTTGACGATCACGGCGCAGTACAGGCTGTATTTCCCGTCGGACGAAGGCAGGCTGCCCGGCACCACCACCGCCCCCGACGGCACGCGACCATAGCTGTACTCACCGCTTTCGCGATCGTAGATCTTGGTGCTCATGCCGATGTAGACGCCCATCGAGATAACAGCATTCTCCTCAACAACGACACCCTCGACGATTTCTGAACGCGCGCCAACGAAGACGTTGTCCTCGATGATCACGGGCCCGGCCTGCACCGGTTCGAGCACGCCGCCAATCCCCACGCCGCCCGACAGATGCACGTTCTTGCCGATCTGCGCGCAGGACCCCACCGTGGCCCAGGTGTCCACCATCGTGCCCTCGTCAACATAGGCGCCGATGTTCACGTAGGAGGGCATCAGCACCACGTTCTTGCCGATGAAGCTGCCCTTGCGCGCCGTGGCCGGCGGCACCACGCGAAAGCCGCCTTGCTGGAACTGCGCCGGCGTGTAGTCACCGAACTTGGTCGCCACCTTGTCGAAATAATTGGTCGAGGCGCCCGGCATGAGCACGTTGTCGCGCAGGCGGAAGGAGATCAGCACGGCCTTCTTGATCCACTGATTGACCACCCACTCGCCACCCTGCTTTTGCGCCACGCGCAAGCTGCCGTCGTCCAGCCCGGCAATCACCGCTTCAACGGCGTCGCGAACCGCTTTCGGTGAATCGGCGGGAGAGAGCGATGCGCGATTCTCGAAGGCGTCATCGATGATCTGCTGAAGTTTCTGCATGGGGTTCTCGCTTTGCAAGGGATGGAAATCAGGCGTGGGCGCGGCAGAAGGCGACGATGCGCTCGGCTGCCTCGATGCATTCTGACGGCGTGGCGACGAGCGCGATGCGCACGTGGCCGGCGCCCGGGTTGGCGTTGACTCCGTCGCGGGCCAGATAGCTACCCGGCAAAACCGCCACATTGGTTTTAGCCTGCAGGCTACGGGCGAATTCAGTATCGCTGTCCGGCGTGCGCGCCCACAGATAGAAGCCGGCGTCGGGCCTGCGGATGCCGAGCCACGGAGACAGTAGGGGGATGAGCCGATCGAACTTCTCGCGGTAGAGACGGCGGTTTTCGCGCACATGGTCCTCGTCGTTCCACGCCGCGATCGAGGCGGCCTGCACGGTCGGCCCCATCGCGCAGCCGTGATAGGTGCGGTAGCGCAAAAACTGTGCGAGAACTGCCGCGTCGCCGGCGACGAAGCCCGAGCGCAGGCCGGGCACGTTGGAGCGCTTCGACAAACTGGAAAAGCTCACCACATTGCGGAAATCGCGGCGCCCGAGTTGCCAGGCGGCCTGTAGCGCGCCCAGCGGCGGCGCGTCCTCGTCGAAATAAATCTCCGAATAGCATTCGTCGGCGGCAATGACGAAATCGTATTCGTCGGAGAGCGCGAACAGATCGCGCCATTCGTCCAGCGAGAGCACGTGCCCGGTGGGATTGCCGGGGCTGCATACGTACACCAGTTGAATCGAGCGCCAGGTGTCGGCGTCGATCGCGGAAAGATCGTAAGCGAAGTTGTTCGCTTCTACCGTATCGGCAAATATCGGACGCGCGCCGGCCAGCAGCGCCGCGCCTTCATAGATTTGATAGAACGGGTTGGGGCACAGCAC
>CBDTZF010000358.1:0-3035 GCA_965364825.1 uncultured Rhodocyclaceae bacterium
GCACGGATCATGGCGTGGTCAATCATTGTGACCGCGCCCGGGGCATCCTTGAGCGGCTGAACCAGACGCGCCGGCGACAAGTTCACGGGGGCATCGGCGAGATAGGTGAGTTCATGAGGCGCGGATGCCGGGTCGGCGCGGAGGATGGCCGGTGGGTCGATCAGCGCGGCATGGCACAGCGATTTATGAGGAGGTGTCATGCGTCGGCGACCGGCTCGGGTGGCACGCGCAGCGCCGCCTGGGGATGAAATGAGACCTAATGCATTGTCACTCGATTGCCGTGTGACGCATAGTTTAGGGTGGCGTGCCCGGGGCGGACGTGCCGCGAACGGGGCGCCTTTGCGTGCTATGCTGAATGTGAACGTGAACACCGACACTGATCGACACGGCGCCAAGTTTTTGGTGGTCAGTTTGAAAGGGACGGCCAGGTGACCAGGATTCTGGTAATTGAAGATCATGTGTTGGTGCGTGAGGCCATTTCGCAGACACTGATGCGTCTTGAAGAGGGCGTGGAGTGTGTCGGCGTCAAGACGGCCGACGAGGCGCTGGCCGAACTCGAGCGCGATCCGGATCGCGATCTCGCCGTTGTCGACTTGATGTTGCCCGACATCAACGGATTCTCCCTGCTCGGCATTCTCGCCAAACGCTTTCCGGAGCTGCCGGCCATTGTCGTTTCGGCGCTTGATGACAGCGGCTCGATCCAGCGCGCGATGAAGGCCGGCGCTTCCGGTTTCGTACCGAAGTCCTGCTCGAGCGAAGAGCTGCTCGATGCGATACGCATTGTGCTCGATGGCGGCATCTACACGCCAAAGGAAGCGGTGGGGGGAGCCACGCGGAGACGCGGGGGCGCGCCGGTGCAGGAGCGGTTTGGCCTCACCACCGCGCAAGCGCGTGTCATGGAATTGCTGGCCCAAGGCAAAACCAACCGGGAAATCGCGGATCTGCTGGGGCTGTCGGAAGGCACGATCAAAGTGCACATGTCGGCCATTTTTCGTGCGCTGAACGTCAGCAATCGCGCACAGGCGGTGCTCGTCATCACCCGTCACGGCACGCGCATCTGAGCGCCGCGCGGGTTCACTATGCTCAGTGGTGTGCGCCGGTCGTGCAGGGCGCTGCCAATGCGTCTTCCCGGCGTGGCGCCTCGGGCGTATCTCCAATATCCTCGTATTGAATCTCCAGCACGTCCAGCATCTGCCGCGCCAGCCGGCGGCAGGTGTTGGACAAGGCCGTGGGCAGTTGTTCAGGCATCTGGCGCTGCAACAAGTGCTTGGAGGACGACACGGAGTTCACCGGGCGCAGGATGCGATGTCGGTACGCGGCCATCAGGCGGGCCACGGTGCGGTCGGCAGCCTCGCGTGCCCACGGATTGGTCGGCCATTGCGAGGGCAGCGCGTAGGCACGGGGAAAGCGCTCGAGGTCGGCAAGCACCGTGCGGATATCTTCTTGTGATTCGCGAAACGGCAGTAGCACGACATCGGCCAGCGCGTAGAGCCGGCGATCGACGTCCGGTCGGTTGCCGCCGCCGTCAATGACGCCGAGCCAGCCCTCGAGCGAGCGCAGCTTATCGGCAACTCGACCCAGTGCGTCCGGGGTGCGTGCATCGGCGGTGACGTAGCGCCGGCCCTCGGGGGTCAAGGGTTCACGCGCAGTGTCGGTGAGCACGCAGGCCGACCGCTGGCCGAGCAGGCCAAGTCCCTGGCAGAGCATGTGTGAAAGCGAGGTCTTGCCGGTGCCGCCCTTGTTTCCGATGATGCAGATGATGTCAGCCATCGCCCTGTGTTCCGGTTCGCGGCACGCAGCCGCACGATGGCATTATCCCGTTGCGGTTGCCGCTGATGCGGAAGGAATTGACGCGGTTTCCACGCGCTGTTCGTGGCTTGTCGTCGCCCCGGCTGGCGCGTACACGAACAGCGTCCGGCCACCGCCGGCGCGCGCCGGAATCACGCGCTCAGGCGTCACCTCCGGCACCTCGAAGCTATTGCTGACCAAGCGGCTTCCGGGGCGCATTTCCTCACAAGCCTTCTTCCAGACACGTGCCATCGGGACCGGTGAAAGGAAGACATAGACGACATCGAATTGCGACCAGTCGAGCGACCACATGTCGCCGCGGCGCCAGTCGAGATTATCTTGTCGGCCGGCGAGCAGACGCCCGATCAACCAGGGTGCAGGTGCCGCCTCGACACCCACGAACTGGCAGTCAGGGCGCGCGATGGCCAACGGGCGCAGCGCCGACCCCGTGCCCGCGCCAGCGTCGAGTACGCGAGCGGCCTGCGTCGGCAGCATGCGTGCGAGCGCATCAACAGTCCTTCGATTGCTCAGAAACAACGGGACTTGCGTGCGGAAAGTCGTCCAATAGAAAAGTGCCATGATGACAAAGGCGGCGAGAAACCAACCCGGTGCAATGGCTATCTGACTGCTCAGCCAGACCAACGGGACGAAAGCGAGATGAAATAGAAGCCACCAGGTCGCGGAGTTGAGCTGGTGGGCAACGAGTGCCGCACAAAGCCCTTGCGTGATCGCTAGCACGAAGCCGGCGAGCGGCGCGCCGAGCGCAAGTGCGGCGAATATCAATGCCCCGGAAATCATCTGGGCAAGCAGGAAACGTAGCAGTGGCAAGGGGTGGCCCCTGGAATCGGCGTGATTCAATCATAGCGAAGCCGACGCTGACTGAATGTGCGTTATACCGCGAAGGATGCGCCGCGCCGAACACTCGTGTCGATAAGCCCCATCGTGAGGAATGCCGAATACCAAGGCACATCGACGCTGTGAATACGGTTTGACAGGTGCCCTGTCGAGCCGCTATAGTGCGGCGCTTCTTGATGGAGGGGTTCCCGAGCGGTCAAAGGGAGCAGACTGTAAATCTGCCGGCACTGCCTTCGAAGGTTCGAATCCTTCCCCCTCCACCAGAATTGCGTCGCGCCCTATATGAAAGCGTCGCACGAAGCGGGCGGTGGGGGTTGCGCGGGTGTAGCTCAATGGTAGAGCAGAAGCCTTCCAAGCTTATGACGAGGGTTCGATTCCCTTCACCCGCTCCA
>CBDTZF010000359.1:0-3032 GCA_965364825.1 uncultured Rhodocyclaceae bacterium
GAGGGCGGCGTCTCGCATTTCAATTATCTGCGCGACAACCTGCTGCTGACGTGGATGCACACACGGTTGTTCCTCGGCTTCGTGCTGCGTCTGCCGCTGCTGGTGTGGCGACGGATCAACGAGTAGGTATCAGCGGCGGGGTCTGTCCGCCGACGCGTTGCGCACGCCCTTGTAGCGACAGCACCGCGCCGCCGAGTCCGAGCGCGAATCCCGCCAGTACATCGAGCATCACGTGCTGCTTGATCGCCATCGTTGACCAGGCGATCGCCAGACACCACAGCCAGTTTGCCCAGCGCACGCTCCCCCCGGCGCCCAGCTCACGCAGGCGTCGATCGATCCACAGCGCCGAGAAGGTGGCGGTGGCAACGTGCAGCGACGGGCAGGCGTTGCCGGCGACATCGAGATCGCGCAGAAAAGCGACGCCCGGATAGCTGCTCCAATCGACCATCGGCGGCGGTATTGCCGTTGGCCAGAACAGAAAGCACGCCAGGCCGATCAGGCACACGGCGGCGATGGAGACGACGTAGTGTTTCAATTCGGGCAAGCTGGTCAGCAACGCCGGTGGCAAGGACACATACAACCAGAGCGTGAGATACACCGGCAGCGCGTGCGGCTGAAAGCCGATCGCATGGTCGAACCACAGCAGCGGCATTTCCGTCACCGGCACCCACGGCGCCTTGAGCAACTGAAGGTAGATCAGCATGAACACGGTGATGAACACCGTGGTGCCAATCGCCTTGAGGGGCGCATACCGCACGAGAATGGCGGGGAGCGGGCGATACCATGGTGCGTCGGGCATGAGACCTCTAACGGGAAAAACCTCGTGCGCATGCACGAGGCTGATCGAGTCTAACCTAGTGCCGCATTCTGTTCCGCCGTCGTACCGGCGAAGGCCGGTACCCAGAACGGCCTGTGGCGCCAAATGCGCCGTAATTCGTAGCGATGCCAGAATCGACAGGGCGGTCACGCTGATCATAAGCTGCTTGTAGTGCCTGCACGAGCAACATGATCGGCCGGCACCGTCATTTCCTTGCCGTGACGAACTTCCGGCACAATGCAGCCCTTCTGCCTCTCCGCACGGCTATCCCCGATGACAAACCCCACTCCCGCAGACGACAAGGTGGTTCATGCCCCGCACCGCCCGCTGACCGACTATTACGCCAGCGAGGGAGAGCGGCGTGGATTTCTGCGCGGCATTTTTGACCGCACGGCGGCCGACTACGATCGTGTGGAGCGCATGCTGGCCTTCGGCAGCGGCCCTTGGTATCGCGGTCAGGCCTTGCGTCGTGCCGGGCTCGAGCCCGGCATGCGGGTGGTCGACGTCGGCGTCGGCACCGGGCTGGTCGCCTGCGAGGCGGTGCGGCTGGTCGGCGATGCGACGCTGGTGACCGGCGTCGATCCCAGTCCGGGCATGCTCGCCAATGCACGCGTGCCGGAAGGGGTGGCGCTGCTCGAAGGTCGCGCCGAATCGATTCCGCTGCCCGATGCGAGCGTCGATTTCCTCAGCATGGGTTACGCCTTGCGCCACATCGGCGACCTGTCAGCCGCCTTTGACGAGTTCCATCGCGTACTGCGTCCGGGCGGAAAGATTTGCCTGCTGGAAATTACCGCGCCGGAACGCGTCTTCAGCCGCATGTTGCTGCGCGCATACATGCGCGGCGTGGTGCCGGTGATGGCACGCCTCTCCGGCAGCGGCGCCGAAACCGCCCGCTTGTGGCGCTACTACTGGGACAGCATCGACGCCTGCGCACCGCCTGCACGGGTAATCGATACTCTCGTCGCATCCGGTTTCACCGATGCGCGTCGTCACATCGAAGCCAAGGCGCTGTCGATGTTCGCTGAGTACCAGGCGGCCAAAGCATCGTAGGGTGTCAATGATGTAGGGTGTCAATAAGCGAAGCGCATTGCACCGATCAACGTCCGAATGGTGCAATGCGCTTCGCTTATTGACACCCTACGATGTTCGCCGGGATCAAGCGGTCTAACCAAGAGGGCGAGCGCACACAAATATGGGTTTGGCGCGCTCAGATCATTCCGCCGTTGATCGAGATGATCTGACCGGTAATGTAGGCGGCCTGATCGGAGGCGAGAAAACCCACCAGATCGGCCACTTCGTCGGCGCGCCCGGCGCGCTTCATCGGCACCATACGGGCGATCGCGTCGGCGTCGAAGCTGCCTTCACTCATCGCGGTCTCGATGATGCCCGGCGCCACTGCATTGACGGTGATGCCGCGGCTGGCGACTTCCAACGATAGCGCGCGGGTGGCCGAATGCAGGGCACCCTTGGCCGCCGCGTAGTTGACCTGGCCGCGGTTGCCGGTGAGCGCCGCCACCGACGTGATGTTGATGATCCGGCCCCAGCGGGTGCGGATCATCGGCAGCGTCAGCGGCTGGGTGACATTGAAAAAGCCGTTCAGGTTGACGTCAATCACACGCTGCCATTGCTCGGCGCGCATGCCGGGAAAGATCGCGTCGTCATGGATGCCGGCGTTGTTCACCAGCACCTGGATCGCTCCGTTCTCAAGCAGCGATTCGATCGCGACGGCGGTGGACGCTGCGTCGGTGAGGTCGAAGGCGACCACGGATGCGGTGAAGCCTGCCGCGATGAGTTCGGCGGCGAGCGCGTCGGCGACATCCCGACGCTGATTGGCATGGATGACCACGTCGCATCCGTCAGCGGCCAGTCGGCGACAGATCGCTGCGCCAATCTCGCCACTGCCGCCCGTGATCAGTGCGCGCCGGCTCATCGTGTAACCGCCCGGTTGAGCCGCTCGGCGTCGAGCACCACCGAGGCGCGACCTCGCAGCAGGCAGTGTCCGTCAGCACTCACGTCGAAAGCATAGAGCACCAGATTGTCGTCGCCCGACAGGCGTTCGGCGACGATGTCGAGGGTGTCACCGGCATCGTCGAGCCGTGTGGCGAAAAACTCCACGCCGCGCACGCTGGCGATGTAGCCCACCTGCGGCGGCGCGTCGGCCGGCGCCAGCAGTGCGCCATGCACGGCCATCGCCTGCGCCGCGTATTCAATGCCG
>CBDTZF010000360.1:0-3029 GCA_965364825.1 uncultured Rhodocyclaceae bacterium
TCAATGGCTACTTCATCTGCGATCGCGGCCGCTTCGGTTACGACTTCGTCAACGGTACGCGGCGCATCCGTGAGGTCCGTCTGCGCGCGGCGCGCGAGCAGGGGGCGGCGTCGATCGGCGTCGATCGCGCCTTGGACTGGCTGCAGGCGGCGCTGAGCGAGGGCACGGCCATCGGTATCGGCTCGCCGCGCGCGTCGCTCGAAACCAACTTCGCGCTGCGCGCGCTGGTGGGTGAAGACAATTTCCATGACGGCCTGTCGGACAAGGATCACGAACTGATCGGCTTGATCGCGGACGTGTTACGTCACGGTTCGGCGCGCACGCCGAGTCTGCACGATGCCGAACAGGCCGACGCGGTGCTGGTGCTGGGCGAGGATGTGAGCAATACCGCGCCGCGGCTCGCGCTCACGCTGCGTCAGACCATCCGTCAGGCGTCGTTGCGCCACGCCGACGCGGTGAACATCCCACGCTGGCAGGACATCAGCGTGCGCGAATGCACTCCGCCGCATGTGCATAGCCCGCTGCTCATCGCCACACCGGCTGCGACCCGGCTCGACGACGCCGCCAGCGCGACCTTTCGCGGCAGCGCGGAAGCCATTGCACGGCTGGGATTTGCCATCGCGCATGCGCTCGACAGCGAGGCCCCGGCCGTACCCGACCTGGACGAAGAGACAGGCGCACGCGCGCTGCGCATCGCGACCGCGCTGCGCCGGGCGAGCCGTCCGATGATCGTCTCCGGCACCGGCTGCGCCAGTGCGGACGTGATCCGTGCCGCCGCCAATGTTGCCAGCGCGCTGCCCGGTCGCGACGAACATGCGGCGGCGATGCTTGCTTACGTGGTCCCCGAATGCAACAGCCTGGGCGTGCGCCTGCTCGACGGACACACGCTCGGCGCCGCCTTCGACAAGCTCGCCGAGGGCCGTGCCGATACCGTGATCGTGGCCGAGAACGACCTCTTCCGGCGCGCCTCGGCGGACGCCGTGCGCGCCGCGCTAGCGGCCGCGCGGCGCGTGATCGTCCTCGATCAGGTGGACACCGCCACCACCGAGGCGGCCGATCTGGTACTGCCGGCGGCGACCTTCGCCGAGTCGACCGGCACGCTGGTGAGCAGCGAGGGGCGGGCGCAGCGCTTCTACGCCGTGCTCGAGCCGGTGCCGGACAGTCCCGTCGAAGCGGGCTGGCGCCAACTGGCAGCGATCGCTGCACGCTGTGGCCGCGAAGCGACATCGGCATGGCGCACTGTGGACGACGTCACCGACGCCTGCGCCGCAGCGATACCGGCGCTCGAGGGTATCCGTGAGGCCGCGCCAGGCGGCGGTTTCCGCATCGCCGGGCGCCGCCTCGCACGCGAGCCGGGCCGCTACAGCGGCCGCACCGCCAAGGATGCGAACAAGAGCGTGCACGAGCCGAAACCGGCGCACGACCCTGACAGCCCGTTCTCGTTCACCATGGAAGGCCATCAGGGCGACGCGCCGCCTGCGCTGATCCCGTTCTTCTGGACGCCGGGCTGGAACTCGGTGCAGTCGCTCAACAAGTTCCAGCAGGAGATCGGCGGCGAGCTGCACGGTGGCGAGAGCGGCCATCGTCTGCTCGAGCCGCGCGCCGACGCCGCGCGGCATTACGCAAACGAGATGCCAGCAGCGCCCGCCGAACAGGACGGGCATCGTCTGTACGTCCAGCCGCTCTACGAAGTTTTCGGCTCGGATGAGCTGAGCGCGCTGTCGCCGCCGCTCGCCGAGCGCATTCCCGAGACCTACGTGGCGCTGCACCCGGAAGATGCCGAGACCCTCGGCCTGGCGGCGGATGCCTACTCGCGTGTCGCCCTGGCGGGATCGGAACTGCGGCTGCGGGTGCGCCTCGACGCGAGCCTCGCCCGCGGTACCGCGGGCATTCCGGTGGGGTTGGCGGGGGTGGAAGGCATCGCCCTTCCGGTCTGGGCGCACCTGCACCCAGACACTTCGCACGCGGACACTTCGTCATGAGCGAGGTCTGGGTTCATCTCGCCAACGTCGTCGGCATACTCGTCGTGGTGGTCGCCGCGGCCGCGCTGCTCACCTGGATCGAGCGGCGTCTGCTCGGTCTGTGGCAGGACCGCTACGGCCCCAACCGCGCCGGGCCGTTCGGCATCCTGCAGGTGCTGGCCGACATGCTCAAGCTGCTCGCCAAGGACGACTGGACGCCGCCGTTCGCCGATCGCGCGGTCTTCATCATCGCGCCGACGATCATCATGGTGGTGATCCTGCTGGCGTTTGCGGTGGTGCCGTTCGCGCCCGCGATCGGCGTCGTCGACCTCAACATCGGTCTGCTGTTCTTTCTCGCCATGACGTCGCTGGCGGTCTATAGCGTGGTGTTGGGCGGCTGGGCATCGAACAACAAGTATTCATTGTTTGGCGGCCTGCGTTCGGCGGCGCAGATGATCAGCTACGAGGTCTTCATGGCGCTGTCGCTGGCGGGTGTGGTGATGCTGACGGGCAGCTTCGATCTGCGCGAGATCGTCGACGCGCAGCGCGGGATGTGGTTCATCGTGCCGCAGTTCCTCGGCTTCGTCATATTTCTCATCGCCGGTATCGCCGAGACGCACCGCATTCCCTTCGATCTTCCCGAGGCCGAGAACGAACTCATCGCCGGCTATCACACCGAATATTCCGGCATAAAGTTCGGCATGTTCTTTGTCGGCGAATACGCCAGCATCATCCTGATCTCGTCCATGATCGTGGTGCTGTTCCTCGGTGGCTGGCATGGCCCGTTGCTGCCGCCGCTGCTGTGGTTCCTGATCAAGCTCACGTTTTTCATCGCTTTTTTCATTCTGCTGCGCGCTGCACTGCCACGCCCGCGCTACGACCAGCTCATGGCTTACGGCTGGAAGCTGATGCTGCCGCTGGCGCTGCTGAATCTGGTGGTGACCGGTGCGATCACCCTGACGTGGTTCAACGGCGCTGCCCTGGGAGGTGTTTGATGCTCAGTCATCTACGCACGCTGTGGGCCGTGTTCACGCATACCGTGGCACGGCGCGAAACCTTGCTGTATCC
>CBDTZF010000361.1:0-3026 GCA_965364825.1 uncultured Rhodocyclaceae bacterium
AGCCGCGCTCGGCCTTGCTGCGATCGGCGGGAATCAGCGGCACATCGGCGGCGAGTAGGCAGGCCAGGTCAAACAGTGACGCCGGGTCGCCACGCACCAGTTCGAGTTCGACCTCGCAAATCGGCGACTCGCGCGTGCCCGCCTCGATCGTTCCGCTATCAATGACCAGCAGGATTTCGACCTCATCGGTGGGCGTGACGCGCCAGGTTTCGCGGCGAAAGCGGGTGGTGAATACCGGCACCAGGTCGTCGGCGAGCGTGCGCAGCCGGTCCGCCAGAGCGGCGTCGTCGATGGCCGAGAAATCGAAGCGGTCGACGAACGGCTGTTCCCATTCGGGGCGCGACGACAGGCCGCCGCTCGAGCCCGCGTCGCACTTCACCGTCTGCAGCATCTTGCGGCCCTGCTTGCGCGTGCGCAGCGCGACTTTGCGCGCATGCAGCGTGAGGTCTGCGGTGTCGAAGTAGGTATTGACGAGGGTTCGTGCGTTGCCGCACTTTTCGGCGGAAGCGAGTATGGGGTGCCGGCGTAGCGCGGCCACGGCGGTCTTGGACAGTGCGAGTTTGAGTTCGATTTCCTGGCTCATGAGCTGCAGTCTATTGCATCCCGACAGACGATCTGCATCCGGCCAACGGTGGGCGGCACGCGGGTCGGGTGTGCTCAGGCGGCGTCGGCGCGCCAGTGGCCGGACTTGCCGCCGCGCTTTTCGAGCAGGCGGATGCCTTCCATGCGCATACCGCGATCGACCGCTTTGCACATGTCGTAAATGGTCAGCAAGCCGACCTGCACCGCGGTAAGCGCTTCCATTTCGACGCCGGTGCGGCCGACCGTTTCGGTGGTGGCCGTGCACAGCACGTGATGCGCCGCGGCGTCGAGCGTGAAATCGACGGTCACACGCGTGAGCGGAATGGGGTGGCACAGCGGCACCAGATCGGCGGTGCGCTTGGCACCCTGGATGGCGGCGATGCGCGCGATACCGATGACGTCGCCTTTTTTTGCACTGCCGGCGCGGATCATCTCGAAGGTGGCCGGCGCCATCTCGATGCGCCCCTGCGCGACGGCGACGCGGCGTGTTTCGTCCTTCGCGCCGACGTCCACCATGTGGGCCTGACCGTCGGAATCGAAATGGGTGAAACCGTTGCTCATTTGCCGGTGTCTTGTGTCACGTGCGCCGCCACTGAATGGCCGTCTGGTAGGCGCCCTGTCGGTCATCGGGTGCACACAAAGGGAACCGAAACAGGGTGCAGGTATCATAGCATCGTGATGTTCAAACGACCCCTTGCCTTCCTCTTCGGCGCCGTGATGGCGATACAAAGCATGGCTGCCGGACTGCCCGATCTGGGCGAATCCTCGGCGGCCGATCTTTCGCCGTCGCAAGAGAGCCGCATCGGTGAGCGCATCATGCGCGACATCCGCCGGCACGAACCTTCCTACCTGGACGATCCGGAAACCGAGGGCTACCTCAACGCGCTCGGCGGACAGCTCGTCTCTGCGACCCAAACCGAGGGTGCTTACCAATTCTTCGCGATCAGCGATCCGATGATCAACGCCTTCGCCATGCCGGGGGGCTACATTGGCGTGCACACCGCGCTGATCCTGACCACCCAAAGCGAGTCTGAACTGGCCTCGGTATTGGCGCACGAGATTGCGCACGTCGAACAGCGTCATATCGCGCGCATGATCAGCAAGCAGGGGCAGACGAACCTGGCGCTGCTTGCCTCGCTGCTGGTGGCCGTGCTGGCCGCTCGGGGCAGTGACCAGCTCGCGCAGGCGGCGGTCGTCGGCGGCCAGGCGGCGGCCATTCAGTCGCAACTCGGTTACACCCGCGAGTTCGAGCGCGAAGCCGATCGTATGGGGCTGCAGACGCTCGAAGCGGCCGGTTTTGACGTGCGCGGAATGCCGGGATTTTTCGAGCGGCTGCAACGCGAAACCCGACTGTATGAAAACAACGCGCCGTCGTATCTGCGTACTCACCCGCTCAATGCCGAGCGGATCGCCGATCTTGAGAATCGGGTGGCGCAGATGCGCTACCGGCAGGTTGTCGGATCGGACGATTTTGCGCTCATCCAGGCCCGGCTCGCGGCGCGTCGCGGCAGCCCCGGCGATACGCTTCAGAGCGAGCAGGCGCGCTGGAAGCAAGCGAAATTGCATGACGATGCGCAACGCTATGGTTACGCCTATGCGCTCATGCGCGCCGGTAAGCTGGATGCGGCTCAACGCATCTACGCAGAGTTTCCGGTCGCCTCGCGCAATGCGCTGATGGTTTCGCTGGGCGCCGAAATTGCCATGGAACGGCGCGATCCGGCGGCGGCCGTAGCGATGCTCGAACCGGCGGTAAAACGCTTTGCGGGAGCACGTTTCCTGCTGTACCGGCTGGCCGACGCCTATCTCGCGGCCGGTCGGACGCAACAGGCGATCGATACCCTGCGCCCGTCGACCAGCGCGCACCGGGACGATTTCCATCTGTGGATGCGCCTCGCCAAGGCCTATGAGAGTGCCGGCAACGTGGTGGAGAGCCACCGTGCGCAGGCCGAGGTGTACGCCTTGCAGGGCCTGTGGATGCCGGCAATCGAGCAGCTCGAAATCGCGCGGCGGGGCGGCGCAAAGGACTTCTACACGCAGTCTGCGATCGATGCCCGATTGCGAGAGTTTCGCCTGCGCGCCGATGAAGAGCGCGAACTGCAGCGTAGCGGCAGTTGACCGCCCTACGGTTTTCGACGCCCTGCTAGAATGACGCTGCGCGGGATGCCCGCACGCCCGCATCGATCGACAAGGTACGACGCACATGAATTTCGACCGCGAAGTAGACGCCAGCGGCTTGGCCTGCCCCCTGCCCATCCTGCGTGCCAAAAAGGCGCTGTCCGAGATCAACACCGGCCAGGTGCTGCGTGTGATCGCCACCGACCCCGGTTCGGTGCAGGACTTCGAAGCCTTCGCCCGCCAGACCGGTAACGAGCTGCTGCAAAGCGACACCGTGGAAGACGGCGTGTTCGAGTTCTTCCTGCGGTGCAAATGACGCGCTGATCTGG
>CBDTZF010000362.1:0-3020 GCA_965364825.1 uncultured Rhodocyclaceae bacterium
GTAATGGGTTACAACGCGCGTCGTGATGCCGTCATGAACACGCTCAACGGACTTGAGGCCGTGCTACGTCGCGGTGGCGTAAAGATGACCGCTGGGGCCGGTTGTGATGCGGCGCTTGCGGTCTATGGCGCAGCCGCCTGACCTCATGAGCGCAGCGCGCCGGAATGGCCGGGTGCGCAAAGCATGGGGATTCAGCCATTGGGCTGGCCTCCCCGGCAGGAATCGAACCTGCATCTAGCGCTTAGGAGGCGCTTGTTCTATCCGTTGAACTACGGAGAGGCGAGCTTCCAGCGGTGTGTTGGAAGATTTCGGAGTCTATCGCGAAATCGCGGTTTCCCGAAGCGCGGGCCGGTAGAATACGCGTTCTGCTGCCGCAACGGACTTGTTCATGCCTTTAATTTCCGTCGATCGCGCCTGCCTCGCGTTCGGACATGTCGCCCTGCTCGATCATGCTGACCTGCAACTCGATGCCGGCGAGCGCGTCGCCTTGATCGGGCGCAACGGGTCTGGCAAGTCGAGTCTGCTGCGCGCCATCGCGGGCCTGGCCTTGCTTGATGACGGAGAAATCTGGCGTGCCCCGCAAGTGCGCATCGCCTACGTGCCGCAGGAGCCGGATTTTTCCCTCGAACGGCCGGCGTTCGATGTGGTGGCCGATGGGCTCGGCGAGGCGGCGGCAATCCTGAAGGCCTATCACGCCGCCTTGCACGCCGTGACCGAGGATCCGAGCGAAGCCAATCTGTCGGCTCTTGCCTCGCTGCAACATGACGTGGAAACAGCCGACGCCTGGCGGCTCAATGATCGTGTCGATGCCATGCTGGCGCACCTCGGACTCGACGGCGATGCGGTTGTTGCAACGCTCTCCGGTGGCGGAATCAAGCGCGTCACGCTGGCGCGGGCGATGGTGAGCGAGCCGGACTTGCTGCTCCTCGACGAGCCGACCAACCATCTCGATCTTGACGGAATCCTGTGGCTTGAAGAACTCGTCAAGGGGTTCGCCGGGGCGGTGATGCTGATTACCCATGACCGGGTGTTTCTCGACAACGTCGCGACGCGTATCGTCGAACTCGATCGTGGGCACCTGTCCAGCTTTGCCGGACGTTTTGGCGACTACCAGCGCAAGAAGGCCGAGCAACTCGAAGCCGAAGCGCGGGGCGATGCGCAGTTCGACAAATTTCTGGCGCAGGAAGAAGTGTGGATTCGCAAGGGAATTCAGGCGCGGCGCACCCGCAACGAGGGGCGCGTGCGCCGGCTGGAGGCCTTGCGCCGCGAGCGCTCGGCACGCCGTGAGCGCTTGGGCAATGTCACGCTCGCGGTCGATCGCGGTGACGCGTCGGGCAAGATGGTGGCCGAACTGGAGGATGTGACCAAAGCCTTCGATGGTAATGTCGTGGTGCGCAATTTCTCGACGCGTATCCTGCGCGGGGATCGCATCGGGATCATCGGGCCGAACGGGGCGGGCAAGACAACGCTGCTCCAACTCATCCTCGGGCGCCTCGAGCCCGACAGTGGCACGCTGCGCCGCGGCACGCGCCAGCAGGTGGCGTATTTCGACCAGTTGCGGGCGCAACTCGATCCGGAAGCGACGCTTGCCGAAGTGATCAGCCCGGGTTCCGAGTTCGTGCAGATCGGCAACGAGCGCAAGCATGTGATTGGCTATCTTGGCGAGTTTCTGTTTGCCCCGCAGCGCGCGCGTTCGCCCGTCAAGTCGTTGTCCGGCGGCGAGCGCAACCGCTTGTTGTTGGCCCGACTGTTCGCCCAGCCGGCCAACGTGCTGGTGCTCGATGAGCCGACCAACGATCTGGATATCGAAACGCTCGATTTGCTCGAAGCACTGCTTGCAGAATACGACGGCACGCTTTTCCTGGTCAGCCACGACCGCGCATTCCTCGACAATACCGTGACCCAAGTGATTGCTGCAGAAGGCGACGGAATCTGGAAGGAATACGCTGGCGGCTACGCGGACTGGCAGCGTGTGCGCAGCAAGCCGCCCAAGGCGTCTGCGTCAGGCGCGATGCACAACGTCAAAGCGAAGGAAAAACCGACGCCGCCGCCGGTGGCAAGCGGCAACAAACTATCGTTCAAAGAGCAGCGCGAACTCGATGAACTGCCCGATCGCATCAGCGCCTTGGAAACCGAAGAGGCCAGCCTGCAGGCGCGGCTGGCTGACCCTGCGCTCTACCAGAACGCACCGGACACGGTTGCCGAGATTGCCACGCGGCTTGATGTGATTGGCAAAGAAATGGCGGCGGCGATGCAGCGATGGGAGAAGTTGGAGTCGCGCGGCGAAGTGTGAATAGGCCCTAGCGCGTGCTTAGCCAGAACAGCGCGCCAGCGCCTGCGAGCATCATTGTGAGAAAGAGCCAGCCCCAAAGCTGGTAGCGTTTGCCCAATTGTTGGGGATCGAGGTCGGAGATCAGGTAGAGACGACGATCCGCAGGTTTGCGAAGTACATGCGCTTCGGCCGCTGACTGCAGTTCCGTTTGTTGTCGGCGTACTTCTCGGCGCGCCTCGGCACGTGCCAGTTCCCATTCACGCAGATCGATCTCGCCATCGCCGTCCACATCGAAGCGGTCGAGCAATCCGGCGCGGTCGGCCTTCCATTCGGCGAGCAACTCGCGCATCTGCGCGGCGGTGTCATGCGCCAGGTCGATGCTGCCCAGCGTGGTGAAGTCGCCAATCGCGTAAATCGGGTCGCGCTGCAGCAGGCACCATTGGGTGTAGCGCATGTCATCGCGCCGCTCGACGTCCTTGCGTGAGACGAGCATTTCGGCGCCTTCGGGATCGACGGCACACTGCCCGCTGCCATCGTCGAGCAGGAACGAGGCATCGCTTTCAATGTCGCTTTGGGTAATCCACTTGTCGCCGCTTTTCTGTTCGATTTTAAGGCGGTACCACAGCACCGGTAGCGCGTTCATGGGCGACAGCAATGGCGTGCCGCTGAGCGGCCTGCCTTCGCCGAAAAGTTCGACATAGCCTTGCGCGGCTGAGGCGATGCGTGAGGTGGGCGTGTCGAGAATCAG
>CBDTZF010000363.1:0-3009 GCA_965364825.1 uncultured Rhodocyclaceae bacterium
CGCCGAGCCGAGCACGGTGCCGTCGTCGAACCAGGCGCGCCGCTACCAGGCGCCGTCCCAGGCCGCTGCCTCGATGCGCGTACGCAGCCCCTCTGCCTCGTGCTCGCAAAGTTCAGCAAAGGCGACATCCGCATGCGAGCGCGCCACTGGCGCAAATTGCGTCAATACGTCGAACAGGAAGAAGCCCATCCAGACGCTTTCGCCACGGCCATCGGCACCGACCAGGTTCATGCCGTCGTTCCAGTCGCACGAGCCTATCAGTGGCAAACCGTGCACGCCGCAGGTCAAGCCACGGCGGATCGCGCGCACACAATGTTCGTCGAGGCTCGCGACCTCGTTCGAACTCTGCGGCAGCTCATAGTTCGACGCCTCACCGTCCTTCAGCGGCCGACTTTGGAGGAAGGGGCAGGAAGCGTCGAGAACGCCGCTGTCACCGGTGGTCTCGACGTAGCGACACGTGGCGAGCGGCAGCCACAGGAAATCGTCGGCACAGCGCGTGCGCACGCCCTTGCCTGAAGGCGGGTGCCACCAGTGCTGTACATTGCCCTCGACGAACTGGCGAGAGGCGGCTCGCAACAGGTGCTCGCGCACGAGGGTCGGTGCGGCATGAACCAGCGTCGTCACATCCTGCAGCTGGTCGCGGAAGCCGAAGCCGTGACGGATCGTGTACGCGCCATGGGTACGTGTGGGCAGCACCGTCGGTGACCAGAAGCGGCCGCTGGTGTCATCGCGGATGTAGAACGCCTCCGTGTTGGGGTCGCTTACCGGGTCGTTGGACCAGGGTGTCAGGCGAAACTCGTGGGCGTTCTCGCTCCAGGTGGTGGCGCTGCCGCTCTCCGAGACCAGCGTGCCGAAGTCGGGGTTCGCAATCACGTTAACCCAGGGGGCGGGCGTCATGCGTGCCGCCGATGTGGTGATGACGTATTCCCGTCCGTCCGGCGTGAAGCCGCCGTGGCCGTTGAAGGCGAACAGGTCGTCGGGTGGGGCCTGTGTCGCGTTTTCGGGTGTCGGTGTGCTTGCAGATGCATTGGCGGATAGGCCGTGTTCTGCGACCTCGAGTGGTGGTGTCGTTGCGGGTCCATCGCCCGCAGGTCCGTCGTCATCAATGGGCCTCGCATCGTCGGGGCGATGCGCGAGTTGTGCACCAAGCTCGTCCGCGTCGTTCACGATGATCCTGGCAACGCTTTGCAACAGGAGGCGATCGCCAGCGTCGCGCGTCGTGTCGTCGAGTACAAAAATGCCGCTGGGTTTTCCGACACAAGCCGCGCCCGGTCCCGCATTGATTTGCTGCCGGATCTGATCGAGAAGACTCGGCTCGCCGCCAGATGAGGGTGCACATAGCACTGCCAGCTCGCTGCGGAGGCCGAACGCCTGCCACCAGGCGTGCGCCTGAACCATCTGATTCATGATGACGGACGAATCCGGGCCAGCCAGCTGCAGCAGTACGATCGGCAGGTCGCCTGAGATGCCAAGCCCCCAGAGAGCAGACTGCCCGCGGCTGTTTTGCTCGATGATGCTGGCGTCGGCGCGCAGCCGGGCCGTTGCGCATACCAGCGATGCGGCCATGCGCTGGTAGAGCAGCGCGTCGGCGTCGCTGGCATCAAGCGTGCGCACGAGCGTTTGCCGGAATGAGCCGGCCGGTTCCAGTATCTGCTTCGTCGCGCTGGTATCACGAACCCTGCGCGCCAGCGCGACGCAGGCTCTGCGCGTGGTAGCGGTACCGGTCAGCCAGTCGATCGTGATCGACGCACCGGCATCCAGAACGAACGGAACACGGACGGCGGCCACGGCGTCGAGCACGGGACCTGCAGTGCCCGACAGCGCGGCACCATCGTCCAGGGCTTGCGGACAGGCCGCATCGCGGCCGCGTCCGATGAAGCGCATACGATCAGTCTCGAAGGTCAGGGGTCCTGCGGTCGAACCACTGACCAGCGCCGTATGAAAGAACCAGGACGTCCGATCGTCGGGCATGCTTGGTCGTCGAGTCGCAAGAATTGCCTGCAGTGCCGGATCGACTTCTGTCTCGACGAAGAGCTTGTTGAACGCCGAGTGGGCCGAGTCGGTTGCCGACGGGCAAAGCACGATTTCAGCGTAGCTCGTTGCGCTGAGAGTCAAACACCTTTGGCAAAGATTCGTAAAGACCATGCGGCGAACCTCCACCGGCTCGTCGATCGAGACCGCAAGCTCACTGCGGGTCTCGAGCTCGGCATCGCGCGACCAGACGATGGCGCGTCCGTCGCTGAAGTCATGTCCGCAGGTCTCGGTCGGCCGCCGACTGTCTAGTGCCTCAGTCGACCCGTTGGCAGGCACCGCTTCGTATCGTACATGGCAACGCGCGCCGCCGGAATCGAGGGTTGCGTCCGCGCACCAGCGCGTGACCGCCAGACCCTCCCAGGAACTGAAAGCATGACCCGACGCCGTGATCATGACGTGATACGAACCGTTGGACAGGAGTTGTAGTCTGGGCATCGCTGAAGTCGACCACGTTAGGTGAGACGATGAATCATATGCTTGTAGAATGCGCGTGACGCTCGGTGCCGTCAGTGCGCTGGCGAACAGAGGATCCTGACAATCCTTATGTTCGGTAACAGACAGACTCGATCGTGCTTCGGGTCCAGGCTCAGTGACCAGGGCTGGCTTTCAGCTCTCACAAGTGCCGGTCGTGATACTGCCGCATGAACCAGAGAACGTCAGATGAAAAAAGGAAACAGAATAAATCTGCTGGTACCGCAGCCTCGCTGACGGAAGCTGGCGAAGTGGTCACTGAGACGGCAGAGAGCGGTCGAAGAAATGCAAAGAAGATGTCGCATGAACAGTACTCCGAACAGTTGTATGATCTCCAGGTTGAACTCGTCTAGTTGCAGCGCCATTTCATCGCCCATGTGTCGTCCGCCCACCGACCTTGCGGATGCGTTCGGCAATCGGGTCCGTCATGGCGAAGAGTTGCTCAGCCTGCTCATCGAGTAGCAGGTGGTAATCGCGAAAGTGCGGGCCGCTCATGTGCCAGTG
>CBDTZF010000364.1:0-3003 GCA_965364825.1 uncultured Rhodocyclaceae bacterium
CATAATCACAGCCGACATCCCGCAGCATGCCAGCGCTGACTTCACCGGTATAAGCGCCGTCGTCGCAGTCCGAAACATCCTGCGCGCCAAGTTTCAAACCCGTTCCCGCAATCGCGGCACCGACCAGCCCGAGATACGGAAACGGAACACACAGTGCGCAGTCTACGCCCTCCGGTCGTTTTTCGGCCACGGCCTGAGCCAATGCCGATGCGGCGTCGCGCCGTGTGTTCATCTTCCAGTTGCCGACGACGAGTTGGGTCTTCAGGGCCATAGTTCAGTGTTTTTAAAAAAACGGATAATTCTAACTGCAGCACGAGCCGGCGGCAAACGCCCGCATGCCTGACACGACGCGACTCATGCCGCTTCAGTTACGGCAGCACGCACAACATCAGCGAGAAAATTGGCGTGACGCTCGACTTCATCTGCGTTTTGCCCTTCTACCATGACACGCAGCAACGGCTCCGTGCCGGAGGGTCGCAGCAGCACCCGCCCACGCTCACCCAACGACGTTTCGACTTCCCTTTTCGCGTCCGCGATACGGTGATCGGCACGCCAGTCGAAGTCGGCTGTCATCGACACGTTGATCAGCCGTTGCGGATAGAATTTGAGGTCGCCGCACGCCGCCTCCAGGCTCGCATTTTCAGCACGCAAGGCAGCGAGTACCTGCAAGGCAGAGACGATCGCATCGCCCGTAGTGTGGTGATCCAGACAGATGATATGGCCGGAATTCTCCCCGCCAACGCGCCACCCGTTGCTGTGCATCATCTCCAGTACGTATCGGTCGCCAACCTTAGCGCGCGCGAAAGGCACGCCGAGTCGGCCGACTGCATGCTCGAACCCGAGATTGCTCATCAACGTGCCCACCACACCATTAAGGCGCCCGGTTGCCCGCATGGCCAAGGCAATCACGTAAATGAGTTTGTCACCGTCATACACTTCGCCGCGCTTGTCGACCATCACCAGACGATCACCATCGCCGTCGAGCGCGATGCCGAGGTCTGCCTTGTTGGCCAGCACGGCCTGACGCAGATGCTCGGGGTTGGTCGCACCGACGCCTTCATTGATGTTCAGCCCGTCCGGCGAGACACCGACGGCAATCACTTCCGCGCCAAGTTCGTGAAACACCTTTGGTGCAACGTTGTAGGCGGCGCCATGCGCGCAATCGAGCGCGATCTTCATTCCGCGCAGATCAAGTTCGTTCGGAAACGTGCTTTTGCAAAACTCGATGTAGCGCCCTGCTGCGTCTGCGATGCGCTGCGCTTTTCCCAATCGCTCCGACGGCGCGCAGGTCATCGGCTCTTCAAGGCGGGCCTCAATTTCCAGTTCGACCGCATCCGGCAGCTTGGTGCCCTGAGCCGAGAAAAACTTGATTCCGTTATCGTAGAAGGGATTATGCGACGCCGAGATCACCACGCCGGCCTGGAGGCGCAGTGCCCGCGTGAGATAGGCGACGGCGGGTGTCGGCATCGGACCAGCAAGCATCACGTCGACGCCGGCAGCCGCAAATCCGGCCTCCAATGCGGCTTCGAGCATGTAGCCCGAAATGCGCGTGTCCTTGCCGATGAGCACAGAGGGATGATCTCCCGGCGGCAGTTTCTCGCGCGCAGCCAGTGTGATGCCGGCCGCGTAACCGAGCCGCATAATGAAATCCGGCGTGATCGGAGGTTCGCCCACACGGCCGCGCACACCATCGGTTCCAAAGTACTTCCGGCTCATTCTCTGTCCTGTCAATTCCGTATCGATATTGTCGCTCAGCGTTTCGATGCCGCGCACGCTGCGCCACTGTTGCGCTCGGAATCACGCATCCGGCACGGCTGCTGCTGCCTGAAACACGGCCAGCGCGTCTCGCGTTTCCGCCACATCATGCACCCGCACCCAGCACGCGCCCGCTTGAACCGCCAGTGCCGCTGCCACCGCACTTGCCACCGTGCGGCCGTCCACCGGCTGGCCGGTGATCGCGCCCAGCATCGACTTGCGCGAAACGCCGGCAAGCATTGGATAGTCCGGCGAAAGACTGCCCAGTGCGCGAAACAAGGCCAGATTATGCGCCAGTGTCTTGCCAAAACCGAAGCCCGGATCGAGCATGATACGCTCCGCCGCCACACCGGCTGCACGCGCGGCCGCAGCACGCTCGGCCAGCGCAGCGCGCACTTCAACCACGACGTCCCGGTAGTCGGGGTTGTGCTGCATCGTTCGCGGCGTGCCCTGCATGTGCATGAGACAAATCCCTGCGCTCGTGCCGGCCACCGCCGCCAACGCGCCTTCACTGCGCAGCGCGTTGATGTCGTTGATCATCGAGGCGCCGGCTGCAATCGCTTCACGCATCACGGCAGGTTTGACGGTGTCCACCGACACCGGCACATCCCATGCTACGAGCGCCTCAACCACCGGCACCACACGATCGATTTCCGCCTGCTCCGAGACCGGTTCGGCGCCAGGGCGTGAGGACTCGCCGCCGACATCCAGCATATGCGCGCCATCGCGGACCGCCCGCTCGGCTTGAGCCAGCCAGGCATCGTGGCGATGCGCGAGCCCGTCGCCCGAGAATGAATCCGGTGTGATATTGAGAACCGCCATGATGTGCGGCTGATTTGTTGCAAAGGAAAAACGGCCGCAGCGAAAAACCGCGTTCATCACGCCGTTCCCGTATCCGCTTCGTTCACATTTTCAGTCGCTTCCAGTGCTTCCGCGGTCGCACGCGTGATCATTTCGGCGCGGCTCTGCGGCGTCTCCAGACTGATTGGCCCCAGTTTTCCGGCACGGTAGTCGCCCAGCAAGATCAAGGCGGCTTTTTCAAGATCAAGCACGCCGCCGCGGCCAACACAGCCGCGCCGTTGCGCCACCGCCTCGACGACACCGAAGCCATCCAGGCCCGACACCTCGATCTCGTAGCGCTCGACCAGTCGCTGCGGATAACGCGCCAGCAGGATGTCTCCAAGTCGCGTCGCCACCTCTTCCTCGGCCACTGCGTTGACGCCCACGGCGTGGCTGGCCGCGAGCATG
>CBDTZF010000365.1:0-2996 GCA_965364825.1 uncultured Rhodocyclaceae bacterium
CTCGGCATGCCGGTGTGGCGGGTGCTGGCCTTTGTGGTCGGCCCGGTCGCCTTTCGCCGGCTGACGCCACCGCTGGGCAATCAATTCATCGTCAGCCTCAAGGACACCTCACTGTTCATCGTCATCGGCGTTGGTGAGCTCACCCGGCAAGGCCAGGAAATCATGGCGGCAAACTTCCGTGCGGTCGAAATCTGGAGCGCGGTCGCGATCGTTTATCTGCTCATGATCGGCACCATGACGATGGCCCTGCGAATCGTCGAACACAGGATGCGTATTCTATGAGCATGGTCGAATTCAAGGGCGTGACCAAGCGCTTTGGCGACACCGTGGTGCTCGACAAGGTCGATCTGAGCATCGAAGCCGGCGAGGTAGTGGTGCTGATCGGGCCTTCGGGTTCCGGCAAATCGACACTGCTGCGTTGCATCAACGCACTGGAGAAGATCAATGGCGGCGACCTGCGCGTGGATGGCATCAGCGTGCTGGAGGGCAAGAACAAGGTGCGCGAGATCCGCCAGGAGGCGGGCATGGTGTTCCAGCAGTTCAATCTTTTCCCGCAGCTCACCGCGCAGGAAAACGTTGCCTTCGGACCGCGACAGGTGCGCCGCACTTCGAAGTCGGAGGCGATGGCCGAGGCCGCCGCCTTGCTCGACAAGGTCGGCCTCGCGGATCGCATGAGCAACTATCCCGCCGAACTCTCCGGCGGCCAGCAGCAGCGTGTGGCGATCGCCCGCGCGCTCGCAGTCAAACCCAAACTGATGCTGTTCGACGAACCGACCTCGGCGCTCGATCCCGAGTTGCGGCAGGAAGTTCTGCGCGTCATGCAGGCACTGGCCGAAGAGGGCATGACGATGGTGGTGGTGACGCATGAAATTAGCTTTGCGCGGCAAGTCGGCACCCGCCTGATCTTCATGGAGCATGGCCATATCACGGTCGACGGCCCACCCATCGAACTGATCGACAACCCGCCCAACCAACGTCTGAAAGACTTCCTCCAGCATGTCGAATAAGCCCAACCGCCTCTCCTGCATTCAGATCGCCGGCACGCCTTTTGAGGCCGGCCGCGCACTCGGACGCTTCGGCGCTGCGCCGGCGCATGCCCACTTGATCAATTCGACCGCCTGGGCGACGGTGATGAAATGGCGCGGCACCGAGCGCGCGCAGCGTATGGCGGCGCTGGTACGCGAACGGTTCCCGCGCATCCAGGCCGAACTGGAGGGTCTGGCCGCAGGGCTGAAACTGCCGCTCGACGATGTCTTCCTGTGGAACGCGCGCGGTGATCTGTGGGCGATGGCGCCCGACGGCTGTACCACCGTGCAAATCCCGGGGGAGCACGAATGCCGCATTACCCACAACGAGGATGGCGACCCGGGTTTCGCCGGCCATTGCGCCATTGCCCAATTCAGCGTCGAAGGCGCGCCCGACTTTGCCTCCTTCGTCTATCCCGGCTCGCTTCCCGGCCACACCTTGGCGGTGACCGATGGCGGCCTTGCGATGACGGTGAATAACCTGCGGTCGCTGCATGTCGACGTCGGCGTCCCGCGTATGGTGCTCACGCGCGCGTTGCTGGGCACCACGAGCCTCGACGAAGCGGTCGCGATCCTGCGTGATTCGCCGCGGGCGGGCGGTTTTCACCTGAGTCTCGCGCACCGCGAGAGTGACGCGTTGCTGAGCGTCGAATACAACAGCTATGACTGTTCGGTGCACACGGTGGAGGTGCCGTCGGTGCATGCCAACCATCTGATTCACGCGTCGATGCGCGATCTGCCACAGATCATCACCGGCTCGTCCGGCCATCGTCAGCGGCGCGGCGACGCCCTGCTGGCGAGCGCGCTAGTTACGAAAACGGCGGTTGATCCGCTCGCCATTCTTGCAGACCAGCACATCCCGCAGTTCCCGATCCGCCGCGACGACCCGCGCGACAGCGACAACGAAAACACGCTGGCGACCGCCGACATCGTGGTGCGCCCGGAGGGCATCGACTGGCAGGTCTACGAGCATCCCGCGCGCGGGCCGCGCTTCAGCTTCCGTGGCGGACACCGGGTCGACAGCGATTCGGCCAATGGCACCTGAAACAAGCGCCCCGATCGCACCGCGCACCGTCGCCGAACTGCGCGATCTGGTGGTGCGTATCGGTCGCGGCGAAGCCGATGTGTCACTCGGCGGCAAGGCACTGACCGTGGTGGCGCGGCTGGTCGAGCGGCCGGAAGACGTGGCGCTGCGTTCGATTACCGAGCTGGCGACCAATCTCGAAGTGAACGCGTCGACGCTCTCGCGCTTGGCGCGAACGCTTGGCTACGCCGGGTTTTCGGATTTTCAGAGCGTTTTTCGCGACAGTCTGACGCGTGCCGCCCACAGTAACTTCTACAGTCAGCAAGGCCACCGGCTGCTCGATGGGCCGGCGCCGGGCGACGACGACTTTGGCGTGCTGCTGCGGCTGGCGCGTGAGTCGATCGACAACGTCAATGGCTTCCTCTCGCAAGTTACCGCCAACGAATTGTGCGGCGCCGCGAAGCTGCTCGCCCGAGCGCCGCGTGTGCGCGTGTATGGCGTGCGCCAGATGCACACCGTGGCCTCGTCGCTGTGTTACGGCCTGGGCATGATCCGCGGCGATGTGTCGCCACTCGACGTGCCCGGCTTGGGTATTGCCGAGACGCTGGCGCAACTGCATGAAGGTGACGCACTGGTGGTGTCGTCGATTTCGCCCTACAGCCGGCGAGTGGTGGAAGTGAGCCGCGTCGCCAATGCGGAGGGCATTTCCGTGCTGGCGATCACCGACACGCGCGCCTCCCCGCTGGCCGCGCAGGCCCGCCACGCCTTCTTCATTCCCCACCAGAGCAGCTACATCAGCAACAGCATCGGCGCCTATGTGGTGTTCTGCGAAGGGCTGGTGAATCTGGTCGCCAAGAAACTCGGCGAGAAAGCCCTCAAGGCGCTCGAACGCCAGGAAAAATTCATTGATGACCTCAACATCGAGATACGGTGAAACCGCCGACAAC
>CBDTZF010000366.1:0-2995 GCA_965364825.1 uncultured Rhodocyclaceae bacterium
CGCCCAGATGCGGCGGGCGACGCGGCCGATCACGGTGTATTCCGGGTCCATGCCGTTGCTGAAGAAGAAGCTCAGGTTGGGGGCGAAATCGTCGATATGCATGCCGCGCGCCAGATACGATTCCACATAGGTGAAGCCGTTCGACAGCGTGAAGGCGAGCTGTGAGATCGGGTTCGCGCCGGCTTCGGCAATGTGATAACCCGAGATCGACACCGAGTAGAAGTTGCCGACGTCGTGATGGACGAAATACTCCTGGATGTCACCCATCATCTTGAGCGCGAACTCGGTCGAGAAGATGCAGGTGTTCTGGCCCTGGTCTTCCTTGAGAATGTCGGCCTGTACCGTGCCGCGTACCGTAGACAGTGTCCAGGTCTTGATTTTCTGATACTCGTCTTCGGTCGGCTCGCGGCCATTGTCGGCCTTGAATTTATCTACCTGCTGGTCGATCGCAGTGTTGAAGTAGAAGGCGAGGATGAAGGGCGCCGGACCGTTGATGGTCATCGACACCGAGGTGGTCGGCGAACACAGATCGAAGCCGTCGTAGAGCACCTTCATGTCGTCGAGCGTGGCGATGCTCACCCCGGAGTTGCCGATCTTGCCGTAGATGTCGGGACGCGGATCGGGGTCGCAGCCATACAGCGTGACTGAATCGAAAGCGGTCGACAGACGATGTGCCGGCATGCCTTCGGAGACGCGCTTGAAACGGCGGTTGGTGCGGAAGGCGTCGCCTTCGCCGGCGAACATGCGGGTGGGGTCTTCGCCTTCGCGTTTGAAGGCGAACACGCCGGCGGTGAAGGGGAAGGAGCCAGGCACATTTTCCTTCATCAGGAAGCGCAGGGTTTCGCCTTCGTCCTCGTAAGTCGGCAGCGACACCTTACGGATTTTGGTGCCCGAGAGCGAGTTACTCGTCAGTTTGGTGCGGATCTCCTTGTCGCGGATCTTCACCACATATTCGTCTTCGGCATAGAGCTTTTTCGTCGTCGGCCACTGGTCGAGCAAATGACGCGCCGACGGCGTCAGTTCGCCGTCTTTCCAGGTGATCATATCGTCGAAGCTCGACAGATTCGCATCGGCCTTCTTGCTGCGCGCGTCGAACAGCGCCTTGGCGGTACGCAGCGACTGACGCTCGCGGGCGACGCGCGCCTGTTCTGCCGTGTGCTTGTGGTAGTCGCGCACGCCGTCGGCGATCTCGGCCAGATAACGCACCCGATCGGCCGGCACGATGGCGCGTCCTTTCGACGAGAAGCGCACACCCACCTTGGGCAGCTTGCCCGCCTTGACCTTGAGTCCGCCATCCACCAACGCCGGCAGCATGGCCTGATAGAGCGCGGTCACACCGTCGTCGTTGAAACGCGCCGCCATAGTGCCAAACACCGGCATTTCGTCGGTCGGTGTACCGAACAGTTCGCGGTTGCGCTGGTACTGCTTGCGCACGTCGCGCAGCGCATCTTCGGCGCCCTTGCGATCGAATTTGTTGATGGCGACGAAATCGGCGAAGTCGAGCATGTCGATCTTCTCAAGCTGGCTGGCGGCACCGAACTCGGGCGTCATCACGTACAGCGAGGTATTGACGAAAGGCACGATGGCCGCATCGCCCTGGCCGATGCCGGAGGTTTCGACCACCACCAGATCGAAGCCGGCGATCTTGCACGCGGCGATCACTTCGGGCAGCGCGGCAGACACTTCCGCGCCGGTATCACGCGTGGCCAGCGAGCGCATGAAGATGTTTTCGTGCTCGATCGCGTTCATGCGGATGCGGTCGCCCAGCAACGCGCCGCCGGTACGCTTGCGCGAGGGGTCGATGGAAATGATGGCAAGGCGCAACTGATCCTGCTGGTCGAGGCGGAAGCGGCGCACCAGCTCGTCGGTGAGCGAACTCTTGCCGGCGCCGCCGGTGCCGGTGATGCCAAGCGTCGGCGAGGTCAATTTGGCGGCGGCGTCGATCAGCGCCTTGCGCGTCGCGGCGTCGTAAACGCCGTTTTCGAGCGCCGTGATGACGCGCGACAGATTGCGCATCTGGGTCGTCCGGTCGCCCGCCTTGAGTGCCTTGAGGGCGTCCTTGCCACTGGGCGCAAGCGGCGCCAGATCGTTGTCGGAGCGCTCCAACACATCGTTGATCATGCCCTGCAGGCCGATCGTCGCGCCGTCGCCGGGCGAGTAGATGCGCGTCACGCCGTAATCATGCAACTCCTTGATTTCGCTGGGCACGATGACGCCACCGCCGCCGCCGAAGATCTTGATGTTATCGCCGCCGTTTTCCTTGAGCAGATCGACCATGTATTTGAAGAACTCGACATGGCCGCCCTGGTAGGACGTGATCGCGATGCCCTGCACGTCTTCCTGCAAGGCAGCATTGACGATTTCGCCCACCGAACGGTTGTGACCGAGGTGGATCACCTCGGCGCCCGAGGCTTGCAAAATCCGCCGCATGATGTTGATCGATGCGTCATGGCCGTCGAAAAGCGCCGCGGCGGTCACGAATCTCACCTTGTTTTTCGGCTTATAGGACTGCAGCTTCTTGGCAACGCTCATATCCGTCATGGGGTGTCTCCTCTTGGCAAACGGTTGGTGTTAAGCATATTAGGGGGCGCACACGTTTTTTACCATTGTCACAGTGGACGCTGATCGTGCAAACTCTGCCAATATAATTTGCGCGCGCCCACCTACCCATGCCCGACCGCCTTGCCTCCGCACCGAAACACCGTCTCCGCCTTGCGCGTCAGCACGCCAGCGTGGCGTCCGGCTTTGTTGCCGGGATGCTCGTCGGGGCACAAAGAGCCGGTCACGATCCGCGGCCGTGGCTGCTTGCCGCGGGCGTTGATATTGCGTCATCGGCCAGACGCATTCCCCTCGATCGCTATGCCGACTTGTACAACCGGGTGGTCGCGGCGCTCGACGACGAGGGCTTCGCACTGTTTTCGCAAGCACTGCGGCCCGGTTGTTTCGAATTCCTTTGTCGCGTCATGCTCGGCGCGCCCACGCTGGGTGACGCATT
>CBDTZF010000367.1:0-2994 GCA_965364825.1 uncultured Rhodocyclaceae bacterium
CCGCGTTGCTCAGACGCGAACAGGCGCTGTATCACGACGAAAGTCAGCTCATTCAGAGCGCGCGCGAAGCGAACGAGGAGTTGTTGAACCTCCTGGCGGAGGAACTCGGCGTCACGCCGGCCGAACTACCGGACGACGAACCACCCATTAACGAAGATTCAGCCGACGAGACACCAAGCGAAGAGACCCCCGCCGAAAAGACGCCGGACGATTCACCACCAATGGCCATGCCGCCGGCGCCTGCGTCCTGACGCCGATATAACGACGCCGATGTAACGACGCGCGGCGGAGCCGCTCCGGCCCCGCCGCACTGTCGCTCAGCTCTCGGTGCCGCGCGGCTCCTTGCGCTCCATGCGATCGCCCTTTTCATTCATGCGCTTGCCCTTTCTCTCGCGCATCTCCTGCGCCCGCTGTTTCACTTGTTCGCGCTGCTCTGCGGTCAGCACTTGATGCATGTCGTGCTGGTTGCGCAAGCGCATTTGCGCCATGCGTGCCTTTGCTGCGGCGCTGGCTTCGGTCAGTTCCTTGACCTTCGCTTCGTCGTAGCTGTCGGACATGCCCATTTCGCGCAGTTGCTCGCGGGTCGCGCGCACGATCTTCATCTCGTCGCGCATCTTCGGCGCCAGCGCATGCTGCAACTCGAAGATCTGGTCGCGCTGAGCTTCGCTCAGATCCAGCCCGCGCATCATGCCCATCATGTGGCCGCCGCGGTGGCCGCCATCATGTTTCATCATGCCGGCCTCGCAACGCTGGCCGCCCGAGCCGCCCCAGTCCATGCCGCCACGGGCATGAGCAGCCATAGGTACCGCAAGCGCAACACTGCTGGCAATGAGGAAAGTCTTGATTGATTTGCTCATATTCATTTCGTTTCTCCTGGTCTTGGGAAATCATCAGCGGGAACCGAAGCCGTGGCCCCGACCCGTTGAGCGCAGTGTCGCAAATGCGCGGGTAAAGCGCGGTGCGGTCTGTGTAAAGCTCCGTAAAGTCTGGTAAATGGCGCAAGCGCGCCGGCGCGCAGTCGTATCATGACGCTGTTGCGCAATACACGGAACCAAGGGACGGAGGAATGACGCGCGTACTACTTGTCGATGACGACATCGAACTGGCTGGGATGCTGCGCGAGTATCTGGCGCAGGAAGGCTTTGAAGCCACCGCCGTGCACGACGGTGAGGCCGGCGTGGACGCCGCGCTCGGCGGGCAGTACGACATTGTCGTGCTCGACGTCATGATGCCGAAGCTCAATGGCGTCGAAGCGCTGCGACGCATCCGCCAGAAGAGCAACCTGCCGGTGCTCATGCTCACCGCCCGGGGCGATGACGTCGACCGCGTCGTCGGCCTCGAACTGGGCGCCGACGACTACGTGCCCAAACCCTGTTCACCGCGCGAACTGGTGGCGCGGCTGCGTGCCATCCTACGGCGCACCACGGCAGCAAAGCCGGCGGACGACGAAGGCGCCGAGGCGCTGCGTGTTGGCGCACTGTGTCTGTGGCCAGCGCGCCGCGAAGCGGAGTGGAACGCCGCGCCGCTGGCACTCACCAGCACCGAGTTCTCGCTGCTCGAAGTGCTCGCCCGCCACGCCGGCAATGTGGTGAGCAAGAAGGACTTGTCGGAAACGGCGCTGGGCCGACCGCTGGCACGTTTCGATCGCAGCATCGATGTGCACATCAGCAGCATCCGCCACAAACTCGGCGCGCGGGTTGACGGACGCTCATGGATCGAGACGGTACGCGGGCAGGGTTACCAACTGGTGCGCGAGTAGGCACGCCATGGGTCGCCTGTTCTGGAAGTTCTTCTTCGCCTTCTGGCTGACACTCATCCTGGCCGGCGTCGGTGTCGGCTCGGCGGTGTGGGTTCACCGCCAGGCGACCGTCGATGAGGCCACCGAACGCCGCCTGCCGCGCGTTGACTTCTGGCTCGACACGGCTGAACTGGCACTTGTCGATGGCGGCACACAGACTGCCCGCCGCCTGCTGGAACGCTGGCAACAGCGCCCGATCGGCGCGCCGCTGTTCATTGTCGATGACCAGCATCGCGATCTCATCGATCGCCCCCTGCCGCCCGCCGACGCGCTTGCCGCGTTGCCCGAATACGCGACGCGCGAGATCACACGCGACGACGGCACCCACTTCCGACTGATCGTCGATCCGCAACGCATGCAGTCGCGCGGCCGGCACCGCGCGCCGACGCCCTGGATTCCGTTACTCACCGGTCTGATCGCCAGCCTCGCCTTCAGCGCTTTACTGGCCTGGTATGTGGCTAAACCGATTCGCCTGTTGCGAAATGCCTTCGACGCTGCCGCCCGCGGCAAACTCGATACCCGCGTTACGCCGCGCATGAGTGGACGGCGCGATGAACTGGCCGATCTTGGGCGCGATTTCGACCGCATGGCCGCACAGTTGCAGGCGCAGATCGCCGCCCAGCAGCGGCTGCTGCACGACGTCTCGCACGAGCTGCGCTCGCCGCTGGCGCGCATGCAGGCGGCGATCGGCCTGGGGCGCCAGAATCCCGCCAAACTGCCCGACACGCTGGAACGCATCGAGCGCGAATCGGCACGGCTCGACACGCTGGTGGGAGAACTGCTCACGTTGTCGCGGCTCGAAGCCGGTCACCGCAGCCGCGCCGAGCGCATCGAATTGATCGAGTTGATCGCCTCGATTGCCGATGACGCGCAGTTCGAAGCTCAAGCCGCCGGGCGCAACGTGCATTTCGACGGCACTGGCGAAGCGTGGAGCTGGGCGCAGGCCGCACTGGTTCAGCGCGCCTTCGAGAACGTGATTCGCAATGCGGTCAAATACACCGTCGAGGGCACCACCGTTGACGTCACGACACGTGTCGCCCGCAAGACCCTCGAAGTCGAAGTCGCCGATCGCGGCCCGGGCGTGCCGGAAGCAGAGCTTGCTGCGATGTTTGAACCCTTCAAGCGTGGCACCAATGATAGTGCAACCCCCGGATTCGGCCTCGGCCTGGCGATCGCGCAGCGCGCGCTTGCCGCCC
>CBDTZF010000368.1:0-2974 GCA_965364825.1 uncultured Rhodocyclaceae bacterium
CGTCAGCGTGGCGCGGGCCTCGGTGGCGGCAACGACGAACGTGAGCAGACACTCAACCAGTTGCTGGTCGAGATGGACGGCTTTGAAGGCACCGTCGGCACGATCGTGATCGCCGCCACCAACCGGCCCGACGTGCTCGATCCTGCACTGTTGCGTCCCGGTCGCTTCGACCGTCAGGTCGTCGTGCCCTTGCCCGATATCCGTGGCCGCGAGCAGATCCTGCGTGTGCACATGCGCAAGGTGCCGCTGGCGCCGGATGTCGAGCCGTTGGTGCTGGCACGCGGTACGCCGGGCATGTCCGGCGCCGATCTGGCCAACCTGATCAACGAAGCCGCCCTGTTCGCGGCGCGTGCCAACAAGCGCCTGGTGGACATGGACGACTTCGAGGACGCCAAGGACAAGATCATGATGGGCGCCGCACGCCGCTCGGTGGTGATGCCCGAAGAGGAGCGTCGAAACACGGCGTATCACGAATCGGGCCACGCGGTTGTCGCCAAGCTTCTTACCAGGACCGACCCGGTGCACAAGGTGACGATCATCCCGCGCGGCCGTGCGCTTGGGGTCACCATGCAGTTGCCGGCAGAAGATCGCTACAGTGAGGATCGCGAGCGTCTGATGCAGACCATCGCCGTTTTGTTCGGCGGGCGGATTGCCGAAGAAATCTTCATGAACCAGATGACTACAGGCGCCTCGAACGACTTCCAGCGCGCCACCGATCTGGCGCGGCGGATGGTGACCCAATGGGGCATGTCGGAGGTGCTCGGGCCGATGGTGTATGGCGAGGAAGAGGGTGAGATTTTCCTTGGCCGCTCGGTCACCACGCACAAGAACATGTCGGAGTCGACGATGCAGAAGGTCGATGCCGAGATTCGCAGCATTCTTGATCAGCAGTATGCGCTCGCCCGTCAACTCATAGAGAAGAACGCCGACAAGGTCGAGGCGATGACCAAGGCCTTGCTCGAATGGGAAACCATCGATGCCGAGCAGATCAATGCCATCATGGACGGGCGTCCGCCCAATCCGCCCAAGCCGGCGACGGAAGTGCCCAAGCGCTCCGGCGATGACAATACACCCGACGCGGCGCCAACGGCGACTGTACCTGCGGGCTGACTTCTTGCTGTGATGAAAATGGCCGGCCCATGTGCCGGCCATTTTCTTGCCCGCGACCAATGGGCCGTTGCGCCCAACAAGAGGAACCTCGCATGTCCTTACCCCCTGTTCGCTATATCGTCGAACCCACTGATCTCGCCGGCCATTTGTTTTCAGTGCGTTGCGAAATCGACGCGCCGTCGCGAGATGGGCAATCCCTCTCTTTACCGGCGTGGATTCCCGGCAGTTACATGATTCGCGACTTCGCCCGCAATATCGTGAGCATCGAAGCGAGCGCCGACGGCCGCGCGGTGACGCTGGAAAAGATCGACAAGCACACTTGGCTGGCCGGGCAGATAGGGGAAGGCGAAACGCTGGATCTTCGCTACACGGTGTACGCGTGGGATTTATCGGTGCGCACCGCGCATCTGGACCAGACCCACGGCTTCTTCAACGGCACCAGCCTGTTCCTGTCGGTGGCTGGCAAGGAGACGGAACCGTGCCTGGTCGATCTGCGCGCGCCGGCACATGGCGCGATCGGCGACTGGCGCGTGGCCACGGCGCTGCCCGAGGCCGAAGGCATGGCGGGCGCCGCACCGCGTCATGGTTTCGGCCTGTACCGTGCGGAGAATTACGACGCGCTGATCGATCACCCCGTTGAAATGGGCGATTTCACACTTGGCGGCTTTGAGGCGGGTGGCGTGCCGCACGAGATCGTGCTCACCGGGCGTCACGATTGCGACATGGAGCGTCTGTGCGCCGACCTCGCGCGCGTCTGCCAGTGGCACATCGACCTGTTCGGTGCGCCGCCGCCGATGGACCGCTATGTGTTTCTCACCATGGTCGTCGGCGAGGGCTATGGCGGGCTGGAACACCGCGCCTCGACCGCGCTCATCACGCGGCGTGCCGACCTGCCGTGGCGCGGCATGAAGGATGTGCCGGACGGCTATCACCGCTTTCTCGGGCTGTGCAGCCACGAGTATTTCCATAGCTGGAACGTCAAGCGCATCAAACCGCTGGTCTTCACGCCCTATGATCTGACCCGGGAAAGCCACACGCGGCTGCTGTGGGCCTTCGAGGGCTTCACGTCGTACTACGACGAGGTCGCGCTGGTGCGCAGCGGCACGATCGATGCCGAGGCCTACCTGAAGGAGCTGGCCAAGGTGATTACGCAGGTGACGCGCGGCAGCGGCCGCCTCAAGCAAAGCGTCGCCGAATCGTCGTTCGATGCCTGGAGCAAGTTCTACCGTCAGGACGAAAACGCCGTCAACGCGATCGTCAGCTACTACACCAAAGGCTCGCTGATCGCGCTTGCGCTCGATCTGCAACTCCGCCTCGACAGCAATGGAGACAAGAGTCTCGACGACGTCATGCGCGCGCTGTGGAGGCAGTACGGTGAGCTCGGCGTCGGCGTGCCGGAGATGGGCGTATTCGAGGTGGTTGCGCAGATCGGCGGGGAGGCGCTGGCCGACTGGTTGCGCGGCGCCGTCGAGGGCACTGACGACCCGGATCTCGGCGGTCGGCTTGAACCGTTCGGGGTTACGCTCGCGCGCGACGCCGCGACCACGCCGTCACTTGGCGTGAAACTCAAGCCAAACGGTGACGTCGCGACGCTGGCGACCGTCCATGACGGCTCGCCGGCACGCGCTGCGGGCTTGTCAGCCGAAGATACCTTGCTCGCAGTCGACGGCCTGAAGGTCACGCGCGAATCGCTCGACGCCATGCTCGACCGTCACGTGGCAGGCGACACCGTGGCCATCCATGCGTTTCGACGTGACGAGTTGATGCGCTTCGCAGTGACGCTCGGCGAAGGCGAGTCGACGACCAAGCTGGAATTGCAGGCCACGCCATCCGCGCTCGCCCGTCACCTGCGTATGGGCTGGCT
>CBDTZF010000369.1:0-2967 GCA_965364825.1 uncultured Rhodocyclaceae bacterium
TATCCGCCGGACGAAAACTCCATACGGCGCAAGGCGCTGCACTTTTGCTATTGCCTTACGGGCTTTCGAACTGAAAACGCAGCAGCCACTCGTCCGCCACTTGCAATCCGAACGATTTTGGCGGCCACAGCGTCATTTGGCTGCAGATGAATAGCGGAACGGCGCTGTACCGCGATGCCCCCCTCGGGGCGGAACAGCGAAGCGCATTCCGCCCTACGCGCTGATAACGGGGCCGACTGAGCGGCGGCAGGCCTGTTCATTCTTCACCCGCGAGCCTCGGGTGGCACGTCCCGTGTCAAAAAAACCTCCCGCGTGCCGCCGGTGAAGCGCAACCAACGACTCAGCAAATCGACCGCTTTCGGACTGCGTCGAACACGCCCGCGGCCATTTCGAGCGCATCGCAGCAATCAGCGTCGATCTTCGCGCTCAGAAGCGCGTCCGCACGCGTGACGCCGCGGTTGATTGCGACGAGCGGCTTGCCGATGCTGTGCGCGTGCCGGGCGAAACGGAAGCCTGAATAGACCATCAGCGAGGAGCCGACAACCAGTAGCGCCGCGCTTTCCTCGACGGCCCGCATTGCCGCGGCCACGCGCTCACGCGGCACGCCGTCGCCGTAGAAGACGACGTCGGGCTTGAGGACACCACCGCAGGCGGGGCACTCTGGCGTGCGGAAGTCTGCGTGGAGCGCCTCGTCGAGATGCGCATCGCCATCGGGTGCGCGCTGGATTGCCGGCGCGTCGGCGATCGGGAAGGCCGGGTTCGACCCGCGCAGCCACTCCTGCACCAGCGCGCGGGAAAAGGTGACGTGGCAGGAAAGGCAGCACACACGGTTGATCGCGCCATGCAGTTCGATCACCGCGGTGCCGCCCGCCTTCTGGTGCAAGCCATCGACGTTCTGCGTGATGATTGCCGATACCGAGCCACGTTGCTCAAGCGCAGCCAGGGCGCGATGCCCTGGATTTGGCTCGGCACGGCCCAACGTCTCCCACCCAACGTAACTGCGCGCCCAGTAGCGCCGCCGCACAGCCTCCGAGTGCAAGAATTCCTGGTGTTGAATCGGCTTTGCATGCAGCCATTCCCCTGCCGCACCGCGGTAGGTCGGCAGGCCGCTCGCCGCGCTCAGGCCGGCGCCGGTCACCACCGCGATCGGCTCGCCGCGCAGCAGATCTATCAACGGAAGCAGGTCGTTCGGATTTAACACAAATAGCAATCACGAGGCGTGGGCTCCAGCGCGAAGCCCTTTCACCTCCTTATCTCGGAATTGCCTGCAGTTTCGCACAGCGGCGTGGCGCGTGCTCGAAGGACGCGGCGCAGGGGTAAAGCTTCAGGCGTCGAACTGCAACACGAGGCGTTGATGCGATTGTCCGGGCGAAAACGACTGCGGGCCACGGAAGATCATTGGCGGGATTTCTATTTGGCGGCATATGACGTCGCCGGACCGCGGCGTCTCAGGGCCGCGCTGGCATTGGTGCGCGGCTACGCAACCGGCGGGCAGAAATCGGTGCACGAGATATTCCTCACCTCAGCGGAGCGCCATGAGTTGCTGAATTCGATGGCTCGACTTCTTGACAAGGAGGCTGACCGCTTCTTTTTGCTTCGACCGGATCCACGCGCCCGCACTTATGCGCATTCCTGGCGACACATATATTCTTTCGGAAACCGACACAACGCTGGACAGGCTTCTTCGTGCGACCGGACGGTGCCGGGATCCGCTCCGGTGATCTGCGTTCAATTGTCATGCAATAACTTCACGATGCCGGCGTCAGTGCGCCTGTTGGCGCTGCATGCAAGAACGGGTACTATGTACATATTTATGTACATCTCGGAGCAAGACAATGAGTGATCGACATTCGATTTCGGAAGCCCGTAGCAACCTCCCCAAGCTGGTACGGGAGGCGGAACGCGGTAAGGCGGTGGAACTCACCCGGCGGGGCGAGGCGGTAGCCGTTCTGGTTGGTCGTCGCCAGTACGAGCGACTCGTCGGGCATCATCGCAGCTTCTTCGACGCATACAAGGCGTTCAGACAGGACATCGATCTCGCCGACCTCGCGATCAACCCGGACGAGTTGTTCGCAAGCACGCGCGACGATACTCGCGGGCGTGACGTCGACCTGTGACAACAAGATTCTTGCTTGACACAAACGTCGTCTCCGAGCCGTTGCGGCCGCAACCGTCGGCTGGTGTCATGCGCCGCCTCCGCGACCATGACGGTGAAATGGCCATTCCGGCGTTGGTATGGCACGAGCTTCGCTTCGGCTGCGAACGGCTTGCGCGCTCGCGACGGCGCGAAGCGATCGAGCGTTATCTCGACGAGGTCGTGGTCATTAGCCTGCCTGTTCTCGATTACGACCAGCGAGCGGCGCACTGGCATGCATTGGAACGCGCGCGGCTCGTCGCAGCAGGTCGAACCCCGCCCTTTGTCGATGGGCAAATCGCAGCGATTGCTCGCGTCAACGACCTGATCCTTGTCACGTTCAACACGGCTGACTTTCAAAACTTCAAGGGTCTACGCGTGAGAAGCTGGGCGTGAAACGCTGTTGATGCGGCGCGACTCCTCGATCATGCGGGCGGATAGATCGACGAAAACTATGCGGTAGCGCTGCTTGAGCAAAGCGGCGTTTACGCCACCGCCGGCAGCGGGCTTCCTGCACGACGCCGAACAGGCACGCGGCACGAGAGGTCGCCAAGTGCGTTACCGTCCGCCATAGTCACGAGAAGGAATCGAGAACCGCGACGCCGCAATTCTTGAAGCCCCGGATGCTACGCGTCACGTGTCGGCGTCGCCGGATTGGGAATTGGAACGTTGCTCCAGTCCGACGAAATCGATCGAACACTGGCGGAAGGCGACGATATTCCAATCTATACCATGGTGGCGGATGACATCGACGCGAATGAAAGGGGTCAGGTCTCACATGTAACGTCGCTTCTCGCCAACGGCGTGCTCTTGGCGTTTCACGGCGCGGCTGA
>CBDTZF010000370.1:0-2940 GCA_965364825.1 uncultured Rhodocyclaceae bacterium
GCCATCATCGGCATGACCGATCTGGCGCTCGAAAACGTTGCCGACGAAGCGCAGCACAAGTATCTGGCGATGGTCAAAGACTCGGCCGGCACCCTGCTCAACATCATCAACGACATTCTCGACTTCTCGAAGATGGAGTCGGGCAAGCTCGACTTCGAGTGCATCGGCTTCGGCCTGCGCGACTGCGTAGCGCTCGCCCATGACACCCTGCGCGAGGCCGCCACGCGGCGCGGTCTGACCCTGACCTACCATGTCAACGCGGTGGTGCCGGATCAGCTGGTGGGCGATCCGCACCGTTTTCGGCAGATTCTCATCAACCTGATTTCCAATGCGCTCAAGTTCACCGCGCAAGGCCATATCAATATTCATATCGCACTCGCCGAAAGCCGCGACGGCGAGGCGCTGTTGCAGGTCTCGGTCGAAGACACCGGCATCGGTATTGCCGAAGACAAGCAGCAGTTGATTTTCGAAGCCTTCGCGCAAGCTGACACCACCAGCACGCGGCGCTATGGCGGCACCGGACTGGGCCTCGCCATCTGCGCCCAGCTGGTGCGCGGCATGGGCGGACGCATCTGGGTCGAAAGCACACCGGGCGAAGGCAGCACCTTCCACTTCACCGCCCGTTTCGCGCGCGCGCAGACGCCATCGCCGATGCATGCGCGCAATGCCGATCTGACCACCTTGCGGGTGCTGGTTGTCGCCGCCAACGAAGTGGCACGACGGCACCTCATCGGCATGCTGGAGAGTTGGCACATGGTGTGCACGGTGCGCAACAGCGCGAGCGCGGCGCTGCGCACACTGACCGCCACGACCGAAACGCCTTTTCAGGTGATGCTGATCGACGCCGATCTGGCCGACATGGACGCCTTCGATTTCTTCGAAACCGTCGGGCGCGAGGTCAGCGTGTTGCCGCCAGTGCGACTGATGACCGCCAACGCCGGCCAGCGCGGCGATGCCGCACGCTGCCGCGAACTCGGTATCCAGGCCTACCTGACCCGGCCGCTGCTGCCCTCGGACTTGCTCGATGCAATTCTCCAGTCGCTAGGCGCGGATGGTATCCAGCCCTTGATCACACGCCACAGCCTGCGCGAACAGCGCCGGCGCCTCAACGTGCTGCTGGTCGAAGACAATAAAGTGAACCAGACCCTGGCGCTGCGACTGCTGGAAAAACTCGGTCATGTCACGGTGGTCGCCAACAACGGCAGAGAAGCGCTGGAAGCCTGCGCGAGCACGCGCTTCGACGTCATCCTGATGGATGTGCAAATGCCCGAGATGGACGGCTTCGAGGCCACCGCGCGCCTGCGCGAGACAGAACGCGCGCGCGATCAATACACCCCGATCATCGCCATGACCGCCAATGCCATGCCGGGCGACCGTGAGCGCTGCCTGGCGGCGGGCATGGATGAATACATCCCCAAACCGGTGCAGCCGGCGGCCCTGGCCGCAGCGCTGGCGGCGATTGGCGAATGCGTCGACACCGCCGAGCAGACGGCTCCGCCGCCATCCGGCGACACCCTCAGCTTCGACCTGGCGACGGTGCTGTCGAACCTGGGCGACGACCGCGAGCTGTTCGATCAGCTCGCCAAACTGTACCTCGCCGACGAGCCGTCGATGCGCGCCCAACTGGCCAGCGCGGCAGACAGCGGCGACCTGCAGGCGACGATGGCCGCGACGCATGCGATCAAGGGTGCGGTCACCAACTTTTCAGCCGACAAGGCGGTGACCGCCGCCAGCCGCATCGAAGCCTTGTGCCGGGAAGGCCGGCACGAAGGCATGCGCGCCGCCCTCACCCGCTTCGAGGCGGCGCTCGACGACTTTGCCGAAGGCTTGCGCGCCGCGACCGCCAAGGTCGTCTAGCTGCGCTCTATCAGCTCGATCTTGTAGCCATCCGGATCTTTGATGAAGGCGATCACGGTGGTGCCATGCTTCATCGGGCCGGCTTCGCGCACCACCTTGCCGCCGCGCTCACGAATCGCATCGCAGGCGGCCGCGGCATCGGGCACGGCCACCGCGAGATGGCCGAAACCATCGCCGAGGTCATAGTGATCGGTGTCCCAGTTGTGGGTCAGTTCGATCACTGCGGTTTCCGACTCCTTGCCGTAACCGACAAAAGCCAGCGTGAAGCGACCCTCGGGGTAGTCCTGACGGCGGATCAACTGCATGCCGAGCACTTCGGTGTAGAAGGCGATCGAGCGGTCGAGGTCACCGACCCGAATCATTGTGTGAAGCAAGCGCATGGGCCAATCTCCTGTGGAGACAAAGGGTTGCGCGCGCGATTCAGGCGCGCGCCGCTACGGTTTCGATCAGCTCGGGCAGCGTGCGGCCAGCCTCGCGCAGTTGTTGGCGCGCGCCGCGCGCACCGGGGTACAGGCGCTCTACCACCGCCCAGAATGCCGGCGAATGGTCCATGTGCTTCAAGTGCGCCACTTCGTGCGCCACCACATAGTCGATGAGCGTCTCGGGCAGATGAACGAGGCGCCAGTGCAGGCGAATCGCCCGCGCGCTGCAACTCCCCCAGCGGGTCCGTGCAGAGGTCAGTTTGACCGACGGCGGACGCAGGCCGAGAACAGCAGCGCAGACGGCGACCCGCCGCTCGAAATCGTTCAGCGCAAAGGCTTGAATCGCACGCAGCACGGCACGCTGCACCGACTGACCGGCAGCACAGCGCAAGTGCAATTCTGCCGCCGCGGCGTCAGTGGCGGCTGCCCACTGCGCCGCACCGCGACCACGCGCGACATGCAAGGTGCACGGCTGGTCGAAGAGCGGAAAGCGGGCGCCGTCACACAGCGCGATGCGCGGCGGCGCGGGGCGATTCTGCCAGGCATCAAGCGTGTCGAGCAGCCAGCGGTCATTGGCGCGCAAAAAGGCGTCAACCGTGTGCTGCGGCGCATGCTGCGGCACTGAGACGCTCACGCCCTGCGCATTGACGCGAATCCCCAG
>CBDTZF010000371.1:0-2940 GCA_965364825.1 uncultured Rhodocyclaceae bacterium
TCCCGCGCACATGTCATCCCCGCGAAAGAGCGTCACTCTCGACCCCGGTCGAGGGCGTGGATCCACAGCGCCCCGGAAACCATGGCTCCCCGCGTTCGCGGGAAAGACAGAGTCCGATTCAACTGCAGGCAGCAAATTGCTTAGGAGTTATGCAATTGTATTATTGAAAATCGCAGCTGCATCATTTCGTAAATCAATAAAACTAAAGGTAAAATTGATATATTCTATCGATCGACTATTGCAATGCAACATTTAACCCACATACTAATGTCATCGGACTCTCATGTGAGTCTGGGTACTGATGCAACAGGAGAAAAATGATGACAGCAATGACTTTGGGCCTAATTCTTACCTCATACCTCGGCTTCGGCGCAGTAGTTGTGAGCGTGTTCAAATACCTCGGCGGAAAACGCGCAAGCACCGATTCCGTGAAGCCATCGACAGCGACGCGGGCAGGGGAGATGAACATCGCCCCGTTCGCCGACTGGAGCCCGCGCGAAACGCCGCGCGCACCCATTTTCCCCAACCGCGGTGACATGATCGCGCCGTTCGCCCGCTGAACCTGGCGCGCTCTACGCGCGCGAAATGACACACGCCCCGGGCTCACGCCTTTTCCGGGGCGTTTTTTTGTGGGGACTCGGCATCCTAGTGCCACGCGAGGTGACAACAGGGCACCGCACGGCACCGGCGCTAGCGTGCGCAACTGCGAAAGCCGCTGTAGATATCGCTGCGCTCAGGTGTGAAAAAATTGCGGTAGCGCGGGTGCGCCATGCGCGGCGAGGTTGCAAGGCTGGCGCCACGCATCACAAAACGATCGGCGAACCAGGGCGCCGAGTAATCACGATACGGGTGTGGCGCAAAGCCGGGATAGGGTGCAAAGCGGCTCGCAGTCCATTCCCACACCTGACCCCAGCGGAATGCCGGCTGGGTCAGCGCGGCAGTTTCCCATTCCGCTTCGGTCGGCAGGCGACGACCCGCCCAGCGACACCAGGCGTCGGCTTCGTCGCGGGTCAGGTGCACCGCCGGCGCATCGAGCGGTAGCGCTTCCCACTGCCCGAACATGCGGTGCTGCCAGCCGCCACCCTGCCGGCGCAGATAGCGCGGTGGCGCGGCGCCGGTCTCTTCGATGAAAGGCAGATAGCGGCGCCAGCTCACGACGTCGGAATCGATCTCGAAGGCCGCGACCGTCACCTCATGCGGTGCCAGTTCATTGTCAAAGGCAAATCCGTCGCCGATCCAGCCCAGCGTTGGCGTGCTTGCCGGAACGACAAGCGGCTGCACTTCCGCCAACGGGGCGACCATTGGCCGCAAAGCGTCGGGCAGCGGAATGTCGAGCGCCTGCGCCATGTAGGTGCCGGCTTCGCCGTGCATGTCCTCGTGGAGCAGCACCAAGCGGAAAAAATACAGATCGGTGTCGGTTTCCGGTGAGGTCGCGAGCAGCGCCAGTGTTTCGGCCAGACTCTCGGCCATATAGGCACGCGTCTCGGCAAGATCGGGCAGGTCGAGTTGCCAGCGTGTGGTGTGTTCGACCGTGCTCGAGTTGTACAGCGCGTCGGCCTGCGGCAGCCGGCCGGGGGGGCGTGCATGATCGGGGTCGCAGTCGATACCGCGCGCGCGCTGCTGGTTGCGCGCGATCCAGTAGTCCTGGAACCAGCCGATATGGCCGGCTTCCCAACGTGGCGGATTGAGCTGCGGCGAATAGGGCACGATCAGCGAATCGCCGAGCGCAATGGCGCAGGCATCGAGCAGCGCCAGCGTGCGTGAGCGGCTATCGGCAAGCGCCTTGGCGAGAACGTCGCGACGGCCTCGGCGGGCGGCTTCGGACGGTATAGTGTTGGCGGTATTCATTGGTCGAAAATCCTGAAAACCAAAGTGACCCCTACCTCGAGTATGCCGCAACTGGTGATCGTCAGTCCGGCGCTGCAAGACGCCAACAACGGCAACTGGCAGACGGCGTGGCGCTGGCAGCATCATCTCGCCGGCGTCTGTTCCGCCCGCATCGTCAAAGTCTGGCCGGATGCGTTCGCGGCCGACGATGCGGTGATGATCGCGCTGCATGCACGACGCTCGGCGGAGTCGATCGCCGCTTGGGCCGACGCACACCCCGGGCGTGGCCTGGCGGTAGTGCTTACCGGTACCGATCTTTATGGCGACATCGCCACCGACGCGTCTGCGCAGCGCTCGCTCGAACTCGCGCAGGCGCTAGTCGTGTTACAGGAATGCGCGCCGCGCGCACTGCCGGAGGCGATGCGCAGCAAGGCGCGGGTGATCTTTCAATCGACCACCACGCGCCAGCCGCTCGCCAAGTCGCCACGTCGCTTGCGCGCCGTTATGGTCGGCCATCTGCGCGACGTGAAGTCACCGCAAACGCTGTTCGCGACGGCGCTGCGGCTGGTCAACGCGGACGACATTTTCATCGACCACATCGGCGAACCGCTCGATGCGGCGCTCGGCGAGGCGGCACGCGCGACCATGGCCGCGGTGCCAAATTACCGCTGGCTCGGCGGCCTGCCGCGCGAGGCGGTGCGCCGGCGAATTCAGCGCGCGCATGTGCTGATCCACGCCAGCCGCACCGAAGGCGGCGCCCATGTCATCATGGAAGCGGTTGCCAGCGGCACGCCGGTGCTCGCATCGCGCATCGACGGCAATGTCGGCATGTTGGGCGCCGATTACGCGGGCTATTTTCCGTGGGACGATGCCGAGGCACTGGCGGCGTTGCTGGTGCGCTGTCGCGAATCGATATCCGGTGCGGGCGATGATTTCATGGCGCGCCTGCGTGCGCAGTGCGACGCGCGTGCGCCGCTTTTCGCGCCAGAGCGCGAGCGCGCTGCGCTTCGGCGGCTGGTCGGGGATCTAATGGTTCAATCCGGTGCGCATGGTGACTGACTTCATCACAACTGGCGTAGGGCGGTGCAATGCGCTTCGCTTATTGCACCCTAC
>CBDTZF010000372.1:0-2925 GCA_965364825.1 uncultured Rhodocyclaceae bacterium
ACGAGATCGGCAATGCGCAGGCTGTCCGGCAACTGCGCTTTCATCACGCCCAGCTTCATGGTGTTGGAGCGCGGTTCGAGCACCGCGAGAATGCGGCCCGACGGCTGGCGTTTGCGCAGCCCGTCGAGCGTCAGCGCGATCGCCGTGGGGTGATGGGCGAAGTCGTCATACACCGTCACGCCGGCAACGACGCCGCGCACTTCGAGCCGGCGCTTGATGCCTTCGAAGCGCGACAGCGCGTCAATGGCTGCCGATGGTGGTACCCCGACGTGGCGCGCCGCCGCCACCGCCGCCAGCGCGTTGCTCAGGTTGTGCGTGCCGGCCATCGGCATGCTCGCCTCGCCCAGCATCTCGCCATCGAGCGCAAAACGCGCCGTGCCGTCGTCAGCCAGCGTGGCCGCCCAGCCGCTTTCGCCATTCCCGTCGAAACGTTCGACCTCCGACCAGCATCCTTGCGCGAGCACGCGCTCGAGTGCGGGCGCCGCCGCATTGCTGACGATGCGGCCGGTCGACGGCATGATCCGGACAAGATGATGAAACTGCGTCTCGATGGCGGCGAGGTCGGCAAAAATATCGGCGTGATCGAATTCGAGATTGTTGAGGATGGCGGTGCGCGGACGGTAGTGCACGAATTTCGAACGCTTATCGCAAAATGCGGTGTCGTATTCGTCCGCTTCAATGACGAAAAACGGCGAATCGGTGAGCCGCGCGGAGAGCTCGAAGTTCTTCGGAACGCCGCCGATCAGGAAGCCGGGATTCAAGCCACCGTCCTCGAGCATCCAGGCAAGCATCGAGGCCGTGGTGGTCTTGCCGTGCGTTCCAGCCACCGCCAGCACCCATTTGTCACGCAGCACATGCTCGGCCAGCCATTGCGGGCCCGATATGTAGGGCACGCCCGCGTCGAGAATCGCTTCGAGCAGCGGATTGCCGCGCGACACGGCGTTGCCGACCACGAACACATCGGGCGCCAGCGCAAGTTGCCCGGCGTCGTAGCCCTCGGTCAATCCAATGCCTTGCTCCGCCAGTTGCGTGCTCATCGGCGGATAAACGTTGGCGTCGCACCCGCTCACCTCGTGGCCGGCGGCGCGCGCCAGTAGCGCCAAGCCACCCATGAAAGTGCCGCAAATACCAAGAATGTGAATGTGCATGTTCGCTCCGCAACGCAGGCCCGCGTGACAAATGGCCGTGTAGAATGGCCCGGATTCTAACGGCGATGGAGGTTGTGCGCATGCCGGGCCGGAGTTTTGGAAATCGTTCGGGGCATATGCGCCTGGAAATCGCCGCATCGGCCGCCCGTATGATGGCTGAAGATGGGGTGCAGGATTTCGGCTTCGCCAAGCGCAAGGCGGCGCGCCAGCTCGGCGCGACGGAACGCGACACGCTGCCGACCAATGCCGAAGTGGAAACCGCGCTGCGCGAATATCAGGCGCTCTATCACGATGAGGAACACGCCGAGCGGTTGTACGAAATGCGTTGGGCCGCGGCCGAAGTCCTGGCACTGCTGGCGCCGTTTCGTGCCTATCTCACCGGCGCGGTGCTCGACGGCACCGCCGGGCGGTATTCGCGCATCGATATCGACGTCTTCGCCGACAGCGCCAAGGATGTGGAGATCTTCTTTCTGAACCAGGACATGCGCTACGAACACCGCGAGCCGCGCAAGCTCACCCACGACGCACCGGAAGCGATTCTCGAATTCGACTGGGACGAATTTCCGGTACGCCTGTCAATCCATGAAGCGCGCGCCGAAAGACGCGGTGGCTCGGCTGAACGGGCCCGCCTCGAAGCCGTCGAAAAACTGCTCGCCGAGACTACACCGCAAATATGAAACGTATGCCCCGCTTTGCCCTCATTGCCCTGGTTGCCGTCGCGGCCGGCGCTGCCGGTTACTGGACCAACCGGCACAGTGGCTATGTCACGCCGGTGCTCAGCAGCGACGGTGCATCGAAACCACAGGACGCCCGCGTCGCCCCCGAGGCCGGTAAACAGTTGCTGGCGCTGACGTTGCCCGACGCGCAAGGGACGCCACAAGCGCTTGCCGACTGGCAGGGCGACATCATCGTGGTTAATTTCTGGGCGACGTGGTGCCCGCCATGCAAGCGTGAAATTCCTGATTTCGTCGAAGTATTCGAGCAGTACCGCGCCAAAGGCGTGCACTTTGTCGGGCTGAGCATCGACACGCCCGAAAACGTGGCCGCCTTTGCCAGTGAGATGGGCGTGACCTATCCACTGCTGATCGGCGATGCCAACACCTTGCAACTGGCCAGCGTCCTTGGCAATCCGGCACAGGGCTTGCCGTTTACGGTGATTCTCGATCGTGACGGGATGCTCCGTCACATCACGCTGGGCACGATGAGCAAAACTGATCTGGCAGCAAAGATTGACGCGTTGAGGTCCTGATCGAATCAGAACAGGCGCTAGACAATATGTCGCGATTTGCGGCAAACTTGCCGGCATGACGCCGAAAAACCGCGCGAAAAAGGCGAAAACGCCGCCTGCCGACAACGGGCTCGTGCTCGTTTTGCATGGCCCCAACCTCAACCTGCTAGGCATGCGCGAACCCGATGTCTATGGCCGCACCACGCTGTCCGACATCCACGCCGAAATGAACGATCGTGCACGCGGCGCCAATGTGCGGCTCGAGTCGTTTCAAAGCAATCACGAAGGCGAGCTGGTTGACCGAATACAGGCAGCGGCCAGCGAAGGCGTCGATTTCATCATCATCAACCCGGCGGCTTACACCCACACCAGCGTTGCCATGCGCGACGCCCTGGCGGCCGTTGCCATTCCGTACCTGGAAGTTCATCTATCCAACATCCACGCACGCGAGGCGTTCCGCCACCATTCCTATTTTTCCGATCAGGCGGTCGGCGTGATCTGCGGGCTCGGTGCCGAAGGCTACCTCGCGGCGCTTGAATTCGCGCTGTC
>CBDTZF010000373.1:0-2901 GCA_965364825.1 uncultured Rhodocyclaceae bacterium
GCATGCACGATGCGCTGCCGTAGCGCGCTGCGCAGTGATTCGTTTAAGGTGTTGACACGTGCGCCGTGGGCGGCGCATGGCTGCTGCTGGCCGCGGCCGGTTTGCCGTTCCGGTGTGCGGTGAAAAGACCCATTCCCTGACTCGATGGAGGATCACACCATGAAACGTAGCCGTTGGATATTCACGCTGGCCGGGTTGTTGTCGGCGGCCGCGCTGGTCGCCGTCTTTACCGCGGCGCCGTCCAGTGCGCCGGCCTTTGCGCAAAGCCTCGCGCCGCAGGAATGCATCTGTTCGGCCGGCGTCGATCTGGGCGCCCGCGCGCAGGGGTCGTCAATGCTCAAGAACTGCCAGTGCGGTGCGCTCCAGTGCGTGGTGCATGTCGGCTCGGGCGATCTGGAGTGTGGCTGATTGATACCACCGCGCCTGACGCCTGAACGCGCACGCGACTACCTGGCGGGGCACACGGCGCCCTTTATCGAGTTGTTCCGCCACGGCTCGCTACGAGTCGAGTTCTATCAGCCGCAGGGTGTGGACCGTCAGCAAGCGCACTCGCGCGACGAAGTTTACGTGGTGGCCAGCGGACGAGGCGAATTCGTGAACGGCACGACGCGTGCGCCGTTCGAGCCGGGCGAAGTGTTGTTTGTCCCTGCGGGCGTCACCCACCGTTTCGCGAATTTCTCCGACGATTTCGCCACCTGGGTGTTTTTCTACGGTCCCGAGGGCGGCGAGGCCCCGCGCCGGAAGGTGCCGTGACCTTCGCCCGCGGCGTGGGAATCGGCGATGCTCACTATGTCGCCGGCGCGCACGCCGGGCACAAAAAAACCCGCAACCTGCGCTGCGGGTTTTTTCTTGATGCGGGCGAGGCTTACTTGGCTGCGGCGCGCGCCTCCGCCAGCCAGCCATCGTAGGTGTCCTGGTGGCCCTTGATCCACGCGTCGACATGGCGGTGAATATCCGCGGCGCTGTCTTCACCGTCGCGCATGCGCAGGTTTTGCGACGAAATATCGTTGGCCGAGATGTGCATGACTTCGAACAGCTTGGCCGCGGCCGGATTGGCGTCGGTAAACTTGCGATTGGCGATAATGTGCTGGGTGTTGGCCTGGAAGCCGTAGTTCGAGCCATCGGGCAGGGTGGTGTCGACATCCGTGCGCTCACCGGGCAGGGACGAGAACGGTACCTGCAACCACACCACGTCGGTGCCCGGCACGAGCACGCCGCTCACCCAGTAGGGTGTCCAGGTGTAGTAGAAAATCGGCTTGCCCTGCTTGTAGCGGCTGATCACGTCAGCCATGATCGCCGAGTAAGCACCCTGCTTGTGGGTGATGCTGTCACGTAGCTTGTAGGCGTCCAGGTGGTGTTCGATCACCTGTTCGCAACCCCAGCCCGGCGTACAGCCACCGAGATCGGCGGTGCCGTCGCCATCGGTGTCAAACAATTTGGCGAGCTTCGGATCGGCCAACTGGTCGATCGACTTGATGTGGTATTTGTCGGCCGTTTTCTTGTCGATCAGATAGCCCTGCAGCGCGCCGGGCGAGTAAACACCCTTTCGATACAGTTTTTCGTCGCCGCCGGATTTTTCATAGAAGTCGACATGCAGCGGCATCCAGTGGTCGGCCATGAAGGTGCCGTCGCCATTGGCCAGCGCGAGATGGCCGGTAGCGTATTCTATTTCCTTGATTGGTTTGACGTCATATCCGAGATCGGTCAGCGCACGCATCACCAATTCCGTCTGAAAGGTTTCTTCCGCAATTGAGCTTTTGAGCGGTTGGACCTCGACGCCTTCGCCCGGCATGTCGGCCGCCAGGGCGGAGAATGAGAGCGTCGCGGCGAGTGTTATCGCGGCGCGGCGCAGAACGTTGTTGAAGGGTGTGATTCGCATAAGTTGTATCTCCAGTAAAAATATGAAGGTCAGGCGGCCGGGGCCTTGCCCAGCAGGCGTCTGAAAAGGCCGGCCGGGCCGGTGTCGTACCAGTGATCAGCAGTTGGCGATTTGTTGCCGGCGGCCATCGACTGCGTGATGCGATCGAGCGTGATCGCCAGAATGACGATGCCCAGTCCGCCCACCGTGGCCAGCCCCATGTCGAGCCGGCCGATGCCGCGCAACACCATCTGCCCCAGACCGCCGACCGCAATCATCGACGCAATGACGACCATCGACAGCGCCAGCATGAGCGTCTGGTTGATGCCGGCCATGATGGTCGGCATGGCGAGCGGCAACTGCACGCGCGTGAGCAACTGCCACGGCGAGGCGCCAAAAGCGCGTGATGCCTCGATCAGATCGGGGCGCACCTGGCGAATGCCGAGGTTGGTGAGTCGAATCAGCGGCGGCAGCGCAAACACGATGGTGACCACCACGCCGGGCACATTGCCGATACCGAAGAGCATCACCACCGGCACCAGATACACGAAGGCCGGTGTGGTTTGCATGGCGTCGAGCAGTGGGCGGAATACGCCTTCGAGCTTGCCGCTGCGCGCCATGATGATGCCGGTGGGCAGGCCGATCACCATGCAGAAGAAGACTGACGTGATGACCAGCGAGAGCGTCACCATCGCTTCATCCCAAGCGCCGATGAGGCCGATCGCGATCAGTGAGAGCACCGACCCGATCGCCAGCCGGCGGCCGCTCACCTGCCAGGCGATCAGCCCGAAGATGAGGATCATGAGAAACGCGGGCGCCGCCAGCAAGGCTTGTTCGATGCCGTTCAATGTGGCGTCGATCGGCAGCCTGATGGCCTGGAAGAAGGGGCGGAAGTTGGCCACGATCCAGTCGAGACTCTGATCGACCCATACGTCGAGCGGGATGATCGCTTCAGTGAACGGGTGCAGCCAGTCGATCGCCTGGTCGACCGGGGCGTCGGGTGGTGCGGCAAGCCAGTCGGCGCCGGCTGCGGGCGCGGCGTC
>CBDTZF010000374.1:0-2869 GCA_965364825.1 uncultured Rhodocyclaceae bacterium
TTGACGCCGAGCGTCTCGGCCACGCCCGTCTCGACTGAAAACTCAGCCGCTGCTGCGCTACCGTGCCATTCGCCGGTCGTGATCTCGTTGCCTGTCGGCAGCTCGGTGCCGTAGGACAAATTGAACTCGCGCTCCGCGAGCCGCTGGGCGCGAGGATCCTTATAGTCCGCAGGCGAGACCGGCGCATCGTTGATTTCGACCAGGCGGCCGCGAATCATCGGTTGAACCGTCGGCGGCGCGAGGCCCGCCGACTCGAACTGCGCCAGAAACGCATCGCGTTGATCGGGCTGCAGATTGATGACGAAGCGGTTGGGTGCATTGTCCGGCACCGTGTCACGCCATGCCGCCAGCAAATCTGCCCGCACCAGCGTAAGCACCAGCAAGGCCATCAGACCAAGTCCCAGCGCCGTTGCCTGCACCACATGGCTGCCCGAGCGCCGCCGCAGCGCCTGCAACCCGTATCGCCAGCCGCCCGTCGCCCGATTTCCCATGAGCGTGACCCCACGGAACACCAGCGCACTGACGGCGGCGAATCCTGCCAACGCGCCGACAAAACCAACACCGACCCAAGCGCCCAGACGAACATCGTCAGCCACCCACATCACGATCAATGCCAGCGTCACGAGGCCGCTGGCCCAGGCGCTGCGCGTCAGCGAACGCGTCTGCCCCAATTCACGCCGCATCACGCGAAGCGTCGGCACCCGCGACAGCCCGATCAAGTGCGGCAGCACGAAACCGAGCAACAACACCAGCCCGACGATCAGGCCGTGCCCCACCGGCATCAGGCCGGGCGGCGGAATGCTCGTTTTGAGCAGATCGCCGAGGCCGCTGACCAGCACCCCCTGCATGCCCCAGCCGATCGCCACACCGATCAGCGAGGCAACAATGCCGAAGACGATGAACTCGAACAGAAACAACTGCACGAGCTGCGCCTGCCGCGCGCCGAGGCAACGCAATACCGCGCAGCCATCGAGATGCCGGCGCATGAAGCGGCGTGCGCTCATGCCGATGGCGACCGCCGCGAGCACGACTGCCAGGGTCGCTGCCAGACGCAGGAAGCGCTCGGCGCGATCGAGCGCGATACGCACTTCCGGGCGCGCGTTATCGATTGACTCGATGTTTGCACCGCGCGGCAACGTGGATTCGATGTCTTGCTGAAACGCGCGGACTGCCTCCTCCGTACCGGCCAGATGAAGGCGGTACTGCACCCGCGAGCCGTTCTGTATCAAGCCGGTGGCGGGTACGTCCGCCAGATTGACCATAACCCGCGGCAGCATGCTGAAGAAGCTCGCACCACGATCGGATTCGAAGGTCAGCACACCGCCGACGCGGAATTGACTCTGCCCGAGCTGGACGCGATCACCCACCTCGACCTCGAGTGCCGCGAGTGTTTGTTCGTCGGGCCAGATCTCGCCGCTGGCCGGTATGTCGGCGGCGACAGCATCTGCCGCATTGCGTCGCGGCGCGACGCGCACATTGCCGCGCAACGGATAGCCGTCGGAAACCGCCTTGACGGCAACCAGTTGAAAGCCCTCGTCACCACTGACCATACTCGAAAAGGTCAGCGTGTCAGCAGTTTTCAGCCCCGCCGCCCGCGCCTGCTCGCGCAGCGCATCGGGCCACGGCTTGTCGGCGCGCAGCAACAGATCTCCACCGAGCAACTGGTTGGCCTCGCGATCGAGGCTGCGCGAGACGCGGTCGGTGAGAAAACCAACACTGGTGAGGCTGGCGACAGCAACGATCAGCGCCAGGCCGAGCAGATGCAACTCGCCCGCACGCAGGTCGCGCATCAGCATGCGCAAGGCGAGCCGCAATGAAGTCATGTCAGAATTGACGTGGGAGATGACAAAAAGGTTCCGGTCGCTGTGCCACGCAGGGGAACATGCCCCTCAAACCGGGTGCGCTCCTGGCGCCGAGTGTCGATTCTGTATCTGCTCACGCGACAACGATACACGCAAAGCCGTGCACGCCGCAGCGGGGCTTCAGCCCGCACCATCGGTTCGGCCGGCGCCTTTGGCGCGGCAATCACGGACCCTTGGTTGCACGATCGGAAACACCCGCTTTGTCGCGACGCCCGGTCAAGTCGATGGCGAGTGTTGACGGATCGGAAAACAACACACACTGACGCGCGTTGGTGCCGGACAACAGCGCCGAGTCGCCAGACACGCCCGCCGGGCCGACCACCCGGATGTAGCAGGCGATGATCTGTTCCGGGTAACGCCGCATCAATGCGCCATAAACTGCGGCGTCCTGTTCGCCACTGTCGCCAATCAGAACGAAGCGTCGATGCGGGTACGCCCGCAACAAAGGCTCAATCTGGGCGGGTTTGGTTTCAGTGCCTGACCGGAACAGGTTGAGCAACGTGCGGTCCTTGAAACGGATTGCTTTCAGGGCATAAGTCGCTTCGGGAAATCCGGCGCGCTGCATGAATTCGTGCAACGGCGGATAGAGTTGCCACGGGCTGGATGAGACGAAGTGGAAGCGCACGCCGCGCGCTGCCCATTCCGCGTATTTTGCTGCCATGCCGGGCACGGCGCGAAAATCACGTACGAAGGTGTTTTCGAGCAAGGCCCGGCGACGGGTGACTTCGGTGAGTTTGACGGTATCGTCGATATCGCTGATAACCGAAAGGCCACGCGGTTCGATGAGTTGCACCCTGCCCTCGAAACGGCGGCCGTCCGGCGCGATGGTGTGGAAGAGCACCCAGCCATCGGCGTTGGCGAGCGGCTCGACGGCACGCGCCGGGAGCCGTAGCTGTCGCGAGAAATGCCCGTTCGCGGACGACTCCGGCAGAGTGAAGCGTTGGCCGCCGAGTTCGATCGTGATGCGCTTGCCGCGTTCATTGTCGGCGAGGAACAAATTGACCCGG
>CBDTZF010000375.1:0-2866 GCA_965364825.1 uncultured Rhodocyclaceae bacterium
TCACCCGCGGTGGTAGCGGGCCGGCAGGAACGGTGTTTTGGCCACTTTGACCGGCACCGGTTTGCCTCGGACGATGGCAGCAAGTTCGGTGTCGGGCGCTGCGAAAGCGGTTTCGACATAGCCCATCGCCACCGGCGTGGCCAGCGTGGGGCCAAAGCCGCCGCTGGTAACGACGCCGACCTTGCGGCCCTCGGCATCGACCAGTTCCGCGCCCTCGCGCACCGGCACCCGCGCGGTCGGCAGCAGGCCGACGCGCCGGCGCGAAACGCCGTTGGCGATCTGGTCGAGAATCACGTCGGCACCCAGGTAACCGCCGGGGCGTGCGCCATCGGCACGGCGTGTCCTGGACAGCGCCCACATCAAGCTGCTCTCGACCGGTGTGGTGTCAGCATCGAGGTCGTGTCCGTAAAGGCACAATGCGGACTCGAGGCGCAGCGAATCACGCGCGCCCAGGCCGATCAACTCCACTTCCGAATGGCTCAGCAGTTCGTTGGCGAGCGCGTTTGCACTCTGCATCGGCAACGAAATTTCGAAACCGTCTTCGCCGGTATAGCCGGAGCGGCTGACCCAGCAATCGACGCCGACGAGGGTGACCGTCGCAACGTCCGTGAACACCATGTTGGCCGTTTCCGGTGCCAGCCGCGCCATCACCGCGCCCGCGGCCGGACCTTGCAGGGCCAACAAGGCGCGATCCTTGAGCACCTCGACTTCACAGCGGTCGGAAAGGTGTTTTTGCATGTGCGCAATATCCTGCACCTTGCACGCCGCATTGACGACGACCAGCAGGCTGTCGCCCAGGTTGGCCACCATCAGATCGTCCATCACGCCACCACGCTCGTTGGTGAACATCGCGTAGCGCTGCTTTCCAGCCGGCAGATCGATGATATCGATCGGCATCAATGTTTCCAGTGCCGCGGCAGCATCGGAGCCGGTCAGGTGCACCTGACCCATGTGCGAGACGTCGAACAGACCCGCCTGGGTTCGCGTGTGGGTGTGCTCCTTGATGATTCCTGTGGGGTACTGCACCGGCATCGCATAGCCGGCGAAGGGCACCATTTTCGCGCCCCGCGAAACATGCAGATCGTACAACGGCGTATGCAACAGGGCTTCGTCGTTCGGTGTTTCGCTCATCGTCATTCCTTGTCGGTTAATGGTCGTATCCGTCGGATGGGATCCGATACGAGTCCGGTAGGTTGGGCTGAGGAAGCCAAAACGACGCGGCAGGATGAACCCCGCCCTGCCGCGTCGTGGCTTTATTTCACGTCAGGATCTGGCGCGAGCCGCACCGATCGCATCGGCCTCTCCGGCCGCTTCGTCGGCGAAGTACTCGCGGGTCAGGCTGACGATGATCGGGGTGAGTACCAATAGCGAAATCAGGTTGGGAATCGCCATCAGCGCGTTCAAGGTATCCGCCACCAGCCACACGAAATCGAGGCTGACGATGGCGCCGGGCAGCACCGCGAGCGTCCATAGAATACGGAAGGGCATTTCGACTTTGGTGCCCAGCAGGAACCCCCAGCACTTCTCGCTGTAGTAGGCCCAGCCAAGAATAGTGGTGAAGGCAAATACCGCAAGCGAAATGGTGAGCAAGTAATTTCCAAAGCCGGGCATACCCGCGTCAAAGGCCATGGAGGTCAGCACCGCACCGGATTCACCCGAGGTCCACACACCGCTGGCAATGATCGCCAGGCCGGTCATGGTGCAAACGATGAGAGTGTCGATGAAGGTGCCCATCATGCCGATCACGCCCGAAAACACCGGATTGTGAGTGGCACCTGCGGCCTGCGCGATACCGGCCGTGCCGAGTCCCGCTTCGTTCGAGAAGATGCCGCGTGCCACACCCTTCTGGATTGCCAGCATGATGGTTGCGCCGACAAAGCCGCCGGTACCGGCGATCGGGGTAAAGGCATGCGTAAAGATCAGATCGAAGGCCCCAGGAATCTTGTCGGCATGGACAACAAGCACCACCGCAGTGAACCCGATGTAGGCGATACACATCGCCGGTACGAGCTTTTCAGCGACGGCACCAATGCGCTTGATACCGCCGATAATCACTGCGCCGGTGAGCACCATGAGCACCACACCAGTGATCCAGCCCGGTACGCCAAACGAGTTTTCGATAGCGCTGGATATGCTATTGGACTGCACCATGTTGCCGATACCGAAACCCGCCAGGCCGCCGAAAATGGCAAAGACCGTGCCCAGCCAGCCCCACTTCTTGCCCAAACCGTTCTTGATCGCGTACATCGGGCCGCCGACGTGCTCGCCGTCCGTGTCGACCTGACGGTATTTGACCGCCAGCAACACTTCGCTGTACTTGGTCGCCATGCCGACGAAGGCCGTCATCCACATCCAGAACAGCGCCCCGGGGCCACCGACCGCAATCGCTGTGGCAACGCCCGCGATGTTGCCGGTACCGACGGTGGCCGACAGTGCCGTCATCAACGCCGCGAAGGGCGTGATTTCGCCTTCGGCCTTGTCTTCGGGCGAACGACTCTTCCAGATCATGCGAAAGCCGTAAATGATCTTTCGCAGCGGCATGAAGCCGAGTCGAAATTGCAGATAAAAACCCGTGCCGAGGATCAGGATGATCATCGGCACGCCCCACACAATGCTGTTCAGGCTGCCTACCAATTCGTTCAAGGTTTCCATTTTTTGTCTCCGCCTCTAGTTATTTGTTTTGCCGGATGATGCCCTTCGGCCGGCACCGGCGTCTCTCAAACCGCCTGCGGCGACAGGCGGCTGATTTCTTGTGAATGCGTGGCCAATGCTGGATATCATCTCCCATGGTGACGTCCACCATCAACTCGTTGGCCAGCGCTTCGATTTCTTGCTGAAGTTTTTCGACCTCGGCGGCGGCCGGCAC
>CBDTZF010000376.1:0-2862 GCA_965364825.1 uncultured Rhodocyclaceae bacterium
CGCATGGCGGCGCCGCTACCGGTGCCCGAAGCGGCGAGCGCGCGGGCGAGGCCGTCGAGTGGTGGCTGGTGGTCGAGCCAGTCGAGCGCGGCTTCGATGCGTGTGGCCAGCAGTGGCGTGTTGAAACGCACGTCGGTGTCGCGCGCTGCCTCCTGATCGGAAATGAGGTCGAGCAAGAACGTGGCATATCCCGTCGATTGCAGCGCTTGTGCAAAACGTGCGTCGGCCCCGCGGTGATTTTCTCCGGCGCCGATAGTGGCGATGAGGACCAGAGCGCGCACGTCGGGCGCGTGCGCCAGATGCGCGTGAAGCCAGATCGGCCCGGCGGGAATGCTCAACTCGGTCTGACGTAATTTCATGGCCATGTCAACACGGTACCGCAAGTCCGGCGCGCCGTCAGCGTCCGCCGGTCAGGGTGTCGCGCTGTGAATGGCGACCGGAATGCGCCGCGTGCCGAAGCTGCGCTCGAAATTGCCGAAGCGGCCGGGCAGAGCGTAGCCGCAGTGACGGCACTTCCCGTGCGCGTCGAGCTGGTAGTCGACGATGGTGTAGGCGTCGCGCACGATCAGCGGTCGTGCGCAGCCGGGACATGAGGTCGTGGCGCCGTCAAGGTCGCGTACATTGCCCGTATACACGTAGTGCAGGCCTGCATCGAGCGCGATGCGGCGCGCACGCGTGAGCGTCGCGGGCGGCGTTGGCGGATGCGAGCCGAGCTTGAAGTCCGGGTGAAATGCCGTGAGGTGAAGCGGCACGTCGGGGCCCAACTCCCGCATGATCCATTGACTCATGGCCTCGATTTCGGCACTGGAATCGTTCTCTCCCGGAATCAGCAGCGTGGTGATTTCAAACCATACGTCCGATTCGTGGCGCAGCCAGATGAGCGTATCGAGCACCGGTTGCAGGTGCGCGCCGGTGAGCTTGAAATAGAAGTTTTCGTTGAAAGCTTTGAGGTCGACGTTGGCGGCGTCCATGACGGCGAAGAAATCGGCGCGTGCCTGGCCGTGCACATAGCCTGCGGTGACGGCCACGGTATTGATGCCGCACGCATGGCAGGCGACAGCGGTGTCGATGGCGTATTCGGCGAAGATCACCGGATCGTTGTACGTGAACGCCACACTGCGGCAGCCATGTTGCGCCGCTTCGGTGGCAATCGCCTCGGGTGTCGCGGTGTCCATCAGCCGGTCCATGTCGCGCGATTTGCTGATGTCCCAGTTCTGGCAGAACTTGCACGCCAGATTGCAGCCCGCCGTGCCGAAGGAGAGCACGCTGCTGCCCGGGTAGAAGTGGTTGAGTGGCTTCTTCTCGATCGGGTCGATACAGAAACCCGAACTGCGCCCCCAGGTGGTGAGATCCATCTGGTCGCCGACGCGCTGGCGCACGAAACAGGCGCCGCGCTGCCCTTCGCGCAAGCGGCAGGTGCGCGGGCACAAATCGCATTCCATGCGGCCGTCGTCCAGCCAGTGCCAGTAACCGGCGGGGTGTAGTGCGTCGGTGGAAGCCATCGGCAGGTTCTCTCGGTTCAGTCGCCAGCCCTAATCGGCGGATTCCTCGCGCCATTTACGCACACGATAGGTGGCGATCATCACGGTCGGCCCCCAGAAATCGGCGGGAAGTCCGGCCTTTACTTTAAGAGCGGTGAGGAAGGTCCAAGGTTCCGGAAGCTGCTCCCACACCTGCGGCAAAAAAGTCGCCTGCTGGCAGCCGTTGAAGAAAATCACGCCGTCTTCGCCCGGCCGCAGGCGCTCGATCACTGTGGCTTCGTCACTGGCGTCGATGAACTCAGCGCGACCAAGTTGTGACACCTCGACGCGGACGCCAGGCCACTCGTCGGCGGTCAGCGGCGAAAAGCGCGGGTCGCGCAGGGCGGCCGCCTGCGCATTTGCGACGATGTCGTCGGCCAGCGAGCGCTGCGGTTTGAGGCTACCCATGCAGCCTCGTAATTGCCCTTTTCGGGTGAGCGTCACGAACGTTGCGCCACGCTCCACCAGCGCCGGGTCGTCGCCCGGCGGCTCGGTGCGCAACTCGAGTGCATGCTCGATAGCGGCGCGCGCGCGTGCCAGCAGCCGGAGGCCCACGTCATCGTCAGTGAGCGACATGCGGCTTTTCCTCGACGAAGGCGATGCTGCTGTAACCGACGACCCGATCGCGGCCGCCGGCGGTGTCGCCCGAGTTGCGCACATCGAGCACCGTCGGCACGAGGTGATGACGTTGCGCGGCGAGCAGCAAGCCATTCACCGGCAACGCGCCACAGGCATGCTCGAAACCGATCTGCGGCTCCAGTCGCTCGATATGGCCGACGGTGGCACGGTCGAGCCAGCGCGCTTGATGGTAGGGCAGGTAGTGGGATAAATCCGAGGAAATGACGATCAGCGTTTTCTCATCGCCCCACAGGCTTTCGAGTACCTGGGCGACACGTTCGGCGGTGGTCTTGCCGACCACCAGTGGCACCACCTCGATGTGATCGAGCACGGTCTGCAAAAAGGGCAGGTGGACTTCGAGCGAGTGCTCGAGCGCATGTGCGCTTTCGTCGACGAATACGTCCGGCTCGCGCTGCAGACGCTGCCAACTTTCGCGATCGACCGCGACTTCGCCCAGCGGCGTAGCGAACCACTGCGATGCGGGCAGCGCAAAGCCATTGACCGGCACGCGATGACACGGCCCCATGAGTACCACGCGGCGGTATAACTCATGCGCGCTGCGCAGGCTGGCATAGGCGCATGCTGCGATGGCGCCCGAATACACGTAGCCGGCGTGCGGCACGATGATCGCCTTGGGCCGGTGCACTGCTTCGATCGGCATGGCGCCATTGAGCAGATCGTCGATCATGCCTTGCAAAGCGCGCGGATCGGCTGGATAGAACGC
>CBDTZF010000377.1:0-2853 GCA_965364825.1 uncultured Rhodocyclaceae bacterium
AGAGACGACAACTTAAACTCAGTCAATTTCTGTCTTGACTCGGGGATCCACTTCAACCCGGCGGCTGTTGTCAGCCCGGCAGTCGACGATGAGGGTCCCCTATCGTTTCGATGCTCCGAAGCTCAAGGCATATTACTCGGCGGTGGATTCGGGCACCGTGGCGTCGGATTCCGCTGCGTGTTTACGTTCGCTCTGGTCGATGATTGCGGTGCCCACTAGATCGCCCGTGACATTGATCGCGGTGGCCCCCATTCCGACCAGGGCATCGATTGAGACCAGCAGTGCGACCGTCTCGATCGGTAGCCCGACCTGCGCAAAGACGGTGGCGATCATGACGATGCCGGCTCCCGGTACACCGGCGGTACCGATCGAGGTCAGCGTACCGATCAGCACGATCTGAACCATGCTCATCCAACCCAGCGGCGTACCCACCACGTTGGCGGCGAACACCGCGGACACCGCGATGCGGATCGCCGCGCCATCCATGTTGATCGTAGCCCCGAGTGGCAAGCTGAAGCCGTACAGACTTTGCGATACACCCAGGCGGCGAGCGGCGTCGAGGGTGAGCGGCAATGTACCCGAACTGCTCTGCGTGGCGAAGGCGGTTGCCATCGGCGTGCGCGCCTCGCGAAAGAAGCGCTTCAGCTGCACGCCGAACAGGCGCATCAGCACGCAATAGATGACGAGGTGGACGGCGAGCGCGAGATAGAACACCACGACCATGTCGCCCAGTGCGAGCATCGTCGCCATGCCCTGTTCGCCAACGGTCTTGGCGACTATCGCGAAGACACCGATGGGGACGTACTGCAGTACGCCCGCCATGACCTTCAGGGTGACCTGGTTGAGGCCCTCGATGACGCGATAAAGCTGCTCGCCAAGCTCGCCGTGGATGTCGGAATCGCGCAGTTTGAGCAACGCGATACCGAAGACGAAAGCCGTGAAGATGATGCCCAGTAGATTCAGCCCGGCGAAGGCGGTGACGATATTGTCCGGCACGATGTCCAGCAACACATGCACCAAGCCGGGATTGTCCGGCACCGTCATCCGGACGTTTTCGCTCAGCGTCAGGCCGCGACCCGGCGCGAACAAAGTGGCAACAGCGAGCCCGACGATAATCGCCACGGCGGAAGTGACAACGTAATACCCGAATAGCTTGCGGCCCATGCGCCCCATGCTGCTGACGTTCGCCTGGTTGATGCCGACCATCAATGTGAACAGCACGATCGGTACGATCAGAAACTTCAAAAGCCGGAGTAAAAGCTCGCCAAAGGGCGCCAGCCAGTTCGCGACCGACTGTCCACCCAACAGGCCGACGACCAATCCCAGCACGAGAGCGATGCTGACCCGCAGGATCAACGAAGCGTTCAAGTAGCCATTCAAAATCGCTTTCATTGGGCGCATCCAGCTTGTACCGGTTGAAGTGTCACCGTCGCCTCGCTGCGGAAGCACAAAGAACCATCATGAGTACCGTGCTTGACCGACATGCAATGTAACGGAACGTCAAGACAAGCGTGTGCTGGCAGCATGATGCAAAGTCCTCGTTCGTGACGTGGCCGATTCTGATTCACGAGGGAAAATGTTAACCCACTTGGCGGCTCGTCGAAGAAAGCAAACGGTCAACTGCCGTTTCCAGGGAGCATGATTATGGTGATAACACGGCGCGGTGTTAACACGCCGCCCTCCATGCCGCGAATTGCATTTCGCGGCTTCGATCCGCCAACAGGTGCCCCGGGCGCAAAAAAGGCCGTCTGCGTAACGGCCCTTTTTGCTTGCGCTGTGTCCTCAGATGTGGCGGCGTCGCGTGCGCCAGCCGAGCAGGCCGAGGCCGGCGAGCATCATTGCCCAGGTGTGCGCTTCCGGGATCGGCGCAGCCGGAGCAATCTGCCAGCCGACGTCCTCCAGCAACGCCCAGTCCAGTTCGGTGTAGTACTTGCGCGTGCCGGCCTGGATCGACGGGCTCAGTGCTGCCTGCTGCGTTTTTCCCAGGTAAGTCGAATCGACGTCGCCCAGATGACCCGCGGCTTTGTCGGTGCCGGCCAGCGGTACCGGGCCGCCAAATTCACTTTTAGCGGCGTCGCCGGTAAAGCTGCTTCCGTCGACGTCCTTGGTCCACGCGTCGGAGGTGCCGACGCCGAGCACATGGCCAAGTTCATGCGCAACGATGGAGTAGAAATCGAACTGTCTGGGAAAATCCTCAACCGTGCTGACGTCGCTGTCGACGTACCATTTGGCGTCACCATCGAAGACGATGGCGCCACCCCAAGTGGAGAAATTCTCGCTCTCGGGTTCGGGCTGGCCGCGCTTGGCGATCGTGTTCAAAAAATTCTGGCTGTCCGACGCTTCGTATCCTCCGGCACCGCCGACCCCCAAGGTGTTGCCGCCCAAGTCTTTGCTTCCGACGAAGACACGCAGCGTATCTGCTCCGATCGACTGGACGTCACCGTAAGTCGGACCGCCGGGACTAGTGATCAGGTCGACGCGTGGCCGGAACTCGTTGTCGCCGCTGCTGACGATCGCCGCGAGGGTGTCGGTGATGCGGGCGCCGAATTCGCTGGCCACCGCCTTCATGACGTTCTTGTGCTCCGCCGTAAAGAAGCCGGCGGTGTCGTAGGTGTAATCGAACTCGATGGTGATGGCATGTGCGGCGCCGGCGAAAATCAGGCCGGTGGCAGCAACCAGGACATGTTGGCGCATCGTGTCTCCCTTATGACGTTTGTTTTAAGCGCGATGGGGCGCCAGCATGGCAGATGTCGACACGCTTGAAAAGCGCCGGTCAGTGAGTGGATGTATCTGCGGGGGCGGTCGGTACCCGCGCGGAGAATCCGGCGAGCGCGCCGAGCAACTCGTTGGCGA
>CBDTZF010000378.1:0-2835 GCA_965364825.1 uncultured Rhodocyclaceae bacterium
CGAACAACAATTTGGTGGTCAGCCGAACTTCTTCATGGGTTGGTAGCGCTGCTAACGTTAACGTCTCGCGTTTGCGGGAATGCTCAGCCGCTAGGGACGGTCTGACTTTGCCGCGGATCACGGCGGGGGGACTTCATTCTAGAACGTTGAGCTGCGATTTCCCAGCCAAAAAACCGGGACACCGATTAGCCGGTTCGCGTCAGGCGAGCAAACGAATTCCGCGCCGCGGCATCCGGGCTACCGTGCTCTGCACGGCGCGCCGCTTCAGCCCAGAAACATCCGATACGCCGGATTCTCAGTCTCTTCTTCATAGGCGTAGCCAACCCGGTCGAGGAAGTCCTGGAAGGCGGCCTTGTCGGCGGGCGGGACCTGCATGCCGACCAGCACGCGGCCGAAGTCGGAGCCGTGGTTGCGGTAATGGAAGAGGCTGATGTTCCAGTCGGAGCGCAAGTTGTCGAGGAATTTCATGAGTGCGCCGGGGCGGTCGGGGAAGACGAAACGGTAGAGCAGTTCGTTGTTCACCTGCGGGGCGTGACCGCCGACCATGTAGCGCACATGGCTCTTGGCCATTTCGTCGTCGGTGAGGTCGAGGCAGGGCAGGCCGGCGTCGCCGAGGCTGGCGACCAGCGCGTGGGATTCGTCGCGGTTGAGCACCGAGACGCCGACGAAGATGTGGGCCTGGGCGCTGTCGGCGTAGCGGTAGTTGAATTCGGTGATGTTGCGGTGCCCGATGAGGCTGCAGAATCGTTTGAAGGAGCCGGGCTGTTCGGGGATGGTGACCGCCAGCACGGCTTCGCGCTGCTCGCCCAGCTCGGCGCGCTCGGCGACGAAGCGCAGGCGGTCGAAGTTCATGTTGGCGCCCGAGGCGACCGCGATCAGCGCTTCGTCGCGCAGGCCTTCGCGCTGAGCGTAGGCCTTGGCGCCGGCAACGGCGAGCGCGCCGGCGGGCTCGAGGATCGAACGGGTGTCTTCGAACACGTCCTTGATGGCGGCGCAGATGGCGTCGTTGTCCACGCGGATCATTTCGTCCACATACGCCTGGCAGAGGCGGAAGGTTTCTTCGCCGACGAGTTTGACCGCGGCGCCATCGGCGAACAGGCCGACCTGTTCAAGCTCCACCCGGTGGCCGGCGGCGAGCGATTGCGTCATGGCGTCGGCATCGACGGCCTCGACGCCGATGATGCGGATCTCGGGGCGCACACGCTTCACATACGCCGCCACGCCGGAGATGAGTCCGCCACCGCCGACGCAGCAGAAGATGGCGTGAATCGGCTTGGGATGCTGGCGCAGGATTTCCATGCCGATAGTGCCCTGTCCGGCGATGATTTCGGGGTCGTCGTAGGGATGCACGAAAGTCAGCGATTCGGCTGCTTCGAGTTCTTTGGCGTGGGCGTAGGCTTCGCTGTAGCTCTCGCCCGCCAGCACCACCTCCCCGCCGAGGCGGCGCACCGCGTCCACCTTGATCAGCGGCGTGGTGGTGGGCATGACGATCACCGCGCGCACGCCCATCTTTTGCGCCGACAGCGCCAGACCTTGCGCATGGTTGCCGGCGGAGGCGCAAATCACGCCGCGTGACAGCGCCTCGGGCGGCAGCTTGCTCATCTTGTTGTAGGCGCCGCGCAGCTTGAAGCTGAACACCGGCTGCATGTCCTCGCGCTTGAAATAGATGCGGTTGCCGAGCCGCGCGGACAGATTGGCGGCAAAGTCGAGCGGGGTCTCGATCGCGACGTCGTATACCTGCGCGTTGAGGATGCGTTCGAGATAGTCGGGTTGCGCGGTACTCATCTGCTCAAAGGCCTGTATTTTCAAGGGAAACGTGCACGGTAGCAGGCGATGCGGCAGCGCCGCAAGGCGGCCGGCGGGCGGATCGGGGACAATGCGGACTCGCCCTCCACGCCGGTCTGTCATGGATTTTCTTGATTGGCTCGACCCCGGCCCGGAAGCCGGGCTGGGCGCGGTATTCCTCATCTGTCTGCTCGCCGCCACGCTGCTGCCGGGTGGCTCGGAACCGGCCTTCGCGCTGTACGTGATCCGCCATCCGGAGTCGTCCGGCCTCGCGCTCGCACTAGCGACGCTCGGCAACACCCTCGGCGGGCTGATCACTTACGCGATGGGCCGCGCCTTGCCGCCGGGCGAGATGCCGAAGCGCACGCGCTGGGTGCAGCGGTATGGCGCGCCCGCGCTCGGCCTGGCGTGGCTACCGATCGTTGGCGACGCGCTGTGCCTGGCCGCCGGCTGGCTGCGTCTGCCGCTGGTGCCGTGCACGCTGTGGATGGCGGCCGGCAAGGGTGCGCGTTATGCCCTGGTGATGGCCGGCGTCAGTGGGTGACGGCAATCCGCGGTCTGCTTTTTGTTGCAATTAGCCAATTGCGCAGCGTGGCGAATGCGTTCAGGTTGAGTCATTCACGTAAAACAGGAACGCAAACGATGAAGCTATCCGCCAAATTCATGAACCTCGCTGGCGCGGTTTTTTGCACCGCGATCGCGGCCCCGGCCTTCGCGCTCGAACTCCTCGTGCCGGCCTATTTCTACCCCACCACCCACGCCGACGAATGGCAGTCGCTGATCGAGGTTGCCAAGCGCCAGCCGCTGAGCGTGATCGTCAACCCCGACAATGGTGCCGGCAAGGCCCTCGACCCGAATTACGTCACTGCAATCGACGCCCTTCGCGCCGCCGGTGGCAAGGCTTACGGCTACGTCGGCAGCGACGTGGCGACCCGCAACAGCAACGACATTCAGGCCGAAATTGATGACTACCTGGACTGGTATGCGCTTGACGGCTTTTTCATCGATGAGGTCTCGGAGCACGCCGCCGGCCTCGACTACTACAAAGAC
>CBDTZF010000379.1:0-2822 GCA_965364825.1 uncultured Rhodocyclaceae bacterium
TATTACATCGAATTGCAACGCGCCGGCCACCCCGGCACACACGCCTATGTGCGCGACGCGGTGCATCTGGCGGCGGCGCTCGATCTGCCGGTGGTCGCCACCCATCCGGTTCAGTTCCTCAAGGCCGAGGACTTCAAGGCGCACGAGGCGCGGGTGTGCATTTCCGAGGGCTACGTGCTGGCCGACAAGCGGCGGCCGAAGCGTTTTAGCGAAGACCAGTATTTCAAGTCGCAGGACGAGATGACGGCGCTGTTCGCGGATCTGCCTGAGGCGCTGGCCAACAGCGTAGAGATTGCGCGGCGCTGCTCGCTGAACGTGCAACTGGGCAAGAACTTCCTCCCGCAATTCCCGACGCCCAAAGGCATGACGCTCGACGATTACCTCGTCGCCGAAGCAAAGTCCGGCCTCGAAGTGCGGCTCGCGGAACTCTATCCCAACACGGTCGAGCGCGAGGCGGAGCGCGCGCGCTACGAGGCGCGGCTCAAGATCGAGACCGACACCATCATCGAGATGGGCTTCCCCGGCTACTTCCTCATCGTGGCCGACTTCATCAACTGGGCCAAGCACAATGGCGTGCCGGTGGGGCCGGGGCGCGGCTCGGGTGCCGGCTCGCTGGTCGCCTACGCGCTGCGCATTACCGATCTCGATCCGCTCGCCTACGCGCTGCTGTTCGAGCGATTCCTCAATCCGGAGCGGGTGTCGATGCCCGACTTCGACATCGATTTCTGTCAGGACAACCGCTACAAGGTGATCGAGTACGTGCGCCAACGCTATGGCGCCGACGCGGTCAGCCAGATCGCCACCTACGGCACCATGACATCCAAGGCGGTGGTGCGCGATGTCGGCCGGGTGCTCGATCTGCCGTACGGGCTGTGCGACCGCCTTTCCAAACTGATTCCGATTGTGCAGGCCAAGCCGCTGTCGCTCAACGCGGCGCGCGATCAGGAGCCGCAGATCGACGAGATGATGGCCGATCCCGGCGATGGCGAATCGATTCAGGAGTTGTGGGCGCTGGCCGAGCCGCTTGAGGGGCTATCGCGCAATGTCGGCATGCACGCCGGCGGGGTGCTGATCGCGCCGGGCAAGCTGACCGATTTCTGCCCGCTGTATGTGGCCGACGGCGAGGACGCTTCGCCGGTGTCGCAGTTCGACAAGGACGATGTCGAGTCGATCGGGCTGGTCAAGTTCGACTTTCTCGGCCTGCGCAACCTGACCATCATTCAGTTGGCCGTCGACTACGTCGAACAGCTCAGCGGCGAACGCCCCGACCTCAACGCGCTGGCTTTCGACGATCCCGCTGCCTACCAGATTCTCAAGGACGCCAACACCACGGCGATCTTTCAAGTCGAATCGGACGGCATGAAGAAGCTGCTCAAGAAGCTCGGCCCCGACCGCTTCGAAGACATCATCGCCGTGCTCGCGCTCTACCGTCCCGGGCCGCTTGGCTCGGGCATGGTGGACGACTTCATCCTGCGCAAGAAGGGCCAGCAGTCGATCGACTACTTCGACGATGCGCTCAAGGGCTGTCTGGAGCCAACCTACGGCGTGATCGTGTATCAGGAACAGGTGATGCAGATCTCGCAGATCATCGGCGGCTACACGCTCGGCGGTGCCGACATGCTGCGCCGAGCGATGGGCAAGAAGAAAGCCAGCGAAATGGCGCGTCACCGCGAGATCATGCGCGAGGGCGCGAAGAAGCAGGGCTTCTCCGAAGCGTTGGCAATGCAGCTTTTCGACCTCATGGAGAAGTTCGCGGAGTACGGCTTCAACAAATCGCACACCGCGGCCTACGCGGTGATCACCTATCACACCGCCTGGCTCAAGGCGCACCACTGCGCGGCCTTCATGGCGGCGACGCTGTCCTCGGACCTCGACAGCACCGACACCATCAAGATTTTTTTCGAGGATGCGCGCGCCAACGGTCTGACCGTGTTGCCGCCCGACGTCAATACCTCCGACTACCGCTTCGTGCCCAACGACCGCGAATCCATCCGCTACGGCCTCGGCGCCGTCAAGGGCGTCGGCGAGCCTGCAGTGCGCGCCATCATCGCAGCGCGTGAAGCGCGGCCGTACAAGGATCTGTTCGATTTTTGCGAGCGCGTCGATCGGCGCGCGGTCAACAAGCGCGTGGTCGAGGCGCTGGTGCGCGCCGGCGCCTTCGATATGCTCGACAACGACCGCGCCAAACTCATCGCCAGCGTGCCGGTGGCGATGGAAGCAGCCGATCAGATCGCCGCCAACGCCATGCAAGGCGGCCTCTTCGATGCGCTGCCCGACGGCGGCGGCCCGATGGCCGGCTATGCGCGTGTGCGGCGCTGGACCGAGCGCGAGCAGCTCAAAGAAGAGAAAACGGCGATCGGCTATTTCCTCTCCGGCCACCCCTTCAACAGTTTCAAACGCGAAGTGACGCGCTTCGTGCGCCGCACGCTGGCGCAACTCGAACCGTCGCGCGAGCCGGTCACGCTCGCCGGCATCGTCATGGATGTGCGCACCAAACTCACCGCGCGCGGCAAGATGGCCTTCGTAGTGCTCGACGACGGCAGTGCGATGCGTGAAGTGTCGGTGTTCGCCGAAGTCTTCGACGCGCAGCGCGGCAAGATCGTGATCGACGAAGTGCTGGTGGTCGAGGGCAAGGTCAGCCACGACGATTTTTCCGGCGGCCTGCGCATCATCGCCGACAAACTCACCAATCTCGCCGAGGCCCGCGGCCAGTTTGCGCAAGCACTGAAAATCCGCCTCAACGGCGAAGTCACCGAGGCGGGAGGCGCCAGCGCTGCCGCGCAACGTTTGGAAAACCTGTTGATGCCGTATCGCGATACCGG
>CBDTZF010000380.1:0-2769 GCA_965364825.1 uncultured Rhodocyclaceae bacterium
GCGTTTTTCAGAACAACTGCCTCGCAATCGCGTCTGCCAAGGCCTCGGCCGCTGGCGGGTGAAAGCGAAAAAACAGTTCCGGCTCAACCAGTTCCAACTCCATCAGACGAAGATCGCCGTCGGCCGCTCGCACGAAGTCGACACGCGCATAAAGCGGTAGCGAGGGACAGGCGCGCACGGCGGATTCGGCGAAGGCGCGTTCGGCGGCCGTCGGCGTGTATGGGTGTACGGTGCCGCCGTGGTCATCCTGCACGCGAAAATCGCCGGCCTTGGCGATTTTGCGAACGGCGTGCGTGGTGTGGCCGTCGATGACGATCAGTGACAGTTCCCCGGCGTCGACGATGGCCGGCTCGAAGCGCTGCACCATCATCGCCTCACTCGCGACGCAGTCGGCAAATACCACTTCGTGCGCGGCCACCGTCGCGCGATCGACGCGATAAGTGAGCCGTGCGGCGCCCGACACCACCGGTTTGAAGACGATTTCTTGCCAGCCGCGCCGCGTCATCACGGTCGCCAGTGGGGTGGCCTCACCGCGCTCGACAAACGCGGTCGGCACGATCGCCACGCCCTGTGTCGCCAGCTCAGCCAGATAGTGTTTGTCGATGTTCCAGCGCAGCAGTGGCGCCGGGTTGAGCAGGCGAGTGCGCTCCGACACGCGCGTCAGCCAAGCGGAAAACTCGGCGAAGCGATGGAAGTAATCCCAGGTGCTGCGAAACAGCGCGCAGCGCATCGTCTCCCAGTCAATCGACGGGTCTGACCACGAGCGCCGCGCTACACGCAGCCCGCGCGCCCTCAACGCGTCCGCGACCAGCGTCTCTTCAATCTCGATGTTGCGCTGATAGACGTCGTCGGCGTCTATCGTGATGTAGCGATCTTCGGTGAGGATGACGACGTCGGTGGGGGGCATCATGGCGTGTGATCGTAAGTGAATACTGAAAGACAGAGAAGCGCATCTGGCAGTTAAACGACTTGGCGTCGGTTGATTCGATTGATGGCGGCGTTAAATAACACCTGAAGAATTCTTAAAGAAAAAGAATTCCTGGTCGTCGTTCTTGAAGGCTGCACGCCGATCGTGCGCCTCTTCCAAATCGGAGCGAAGATCAGTGAAACGCGGGAAACTCCCCTTCGGAATGTGCTCAACGGCACTGCTTGCACTTGCCCTTACCGCTTGCGCAGGGAGTGTCGACGGCGAAAAGGCGGCGAAAGCAAGTGTGCTCAATGTCGTCATCGGCACCGGCGTGACGTGGTCAGCCCCCCGGGTTCTTGTGACCCGTGCGACGAAGCTCGACGACAGCGTCGGCACAACAAACCCGACTTACCTTGCCGTCGCGCGCGCAGGTGGCAGCCATCCGTCGGCTGTCAGCGCCGACACAAGCTACGGCGCGCCTTCCGACGCGCTGTCGATGACGGTCGATGGGGTCGCGATGGGCGTGCACTTCAATCCCGTGTCAATCGCAGATCAAGCCTACGACCTGACTGAGGCCGAAAAAGACGGGCTGGAAGGACTTGCGCACTCGATGCTGAGTGCCGGACGCGATACGCAGGACTACGCGCGGTTTGGCCTTTGGGAGAGCGCCAATGGTGACGACCTCGTTCAGCTAAACGAGGCGCCGGCGGCAACCTATGGCGGTCGCGGGACCCCCGGCGCCGCTGTTCTCACCGTGGATAGTGCAACGTCCATTGGTATGACGGCCCGCATCGAGGTCGAAAATACGGGTGAATTCGGTGTGATATCGGGTGATATCGCAGTGACCGCCAACTTCGCCAGCGCTTCGATGGACAGTGCAATCAACGGTGAGATCACGAATAACCGTGTTGATCGGCATCCGGCAGATGCTCGCGCTTCGTTGAATGGTTCGCCTGTGCACAACACCTTCAACGACAGCATGAACCTTACCGACCGTGCCGGTCGCCAGGCCGTCGAAAGCGGGCCGTTCGCTGGCCGGTTCATTGCAACGGGTGCTCAAGAGCGCGCCAGCGGATGGAATGACGCCGGCGACGACGGCACGAAGGCGCTTGGCGTGAAACGCGAGGCACAGCCTGGATTGAGGTTACAGGACGACCGCAAGGCGGCCTTTTCATTTTGAAAAGACTCATCCTGTTTCTTGTCGCCATTCCCGTCAGCATGTGCGCGCATTCGCAAGCGGAGCTGGACACCATCAAAGACGCAATTGCCGCAAAGCAATGGGCGCGTGCCGGTACGCAATTGCTGCGATTAAAGGGCGTGCCTGGGGTGGACCAAACCGAACTGCGCTTCCGTGAAGGCACGAAGGCGATGTCGAGAAATCAGTTCGACGCCGCTGCGAAAACGTTTCAGCGCATTCTCGATGCACGGCCGGATTTGCTTCGCGTCCGCCTCGAACTTGCGCGTGCGCTTTATCTGGCCGGCAAGGATGATGCGGCCCGTCGCCAATTCGAGACCGCACTCGCGGCTGATCTTCCACAGCCCGTGGCCGAGAACGTTCGCTACTTTCTCGACCGTATCCGTGCTCGACGTGAGCGGCGAATCGACGCCTCCTTCGGCTACGTCGCCGACGGCAACGCCACTGGCGACAAGCGCGAGGAGACGGTGACACTCAATGGCTTGTCGTACCGGCTGAGCGATGAAGCGAGGCGATCTTCCGGATCGGGTGTGGACATTCGCGCCCGCGGTCAGTACCGCTATGGGCTCACCGCGAAGACGCGTCTGACCGCGTGGTCTGAATTTTTGCGCAAGGATGCCACCAATGACCGATTTGACGACACGACGATCAAGGTCGGAGGCGGCAC
>CBDTZF010000381.1:0-2764 GCA_965364825.1 uncultured Rhodocyclaceae bacterium
CAAGTGCTTAGCACGCGCAATTGAACGCCTACGGCCTTAAGTAAGTGCCATTCGGGTTTAGCCCGCCACGACGCACGACGAGGCACCGATGGCCGGCTGAACCCAACCCTACGCCATCGTCACGTCGCGTTTATCGACGCTAACGCCACACAGATTATCGAGCGGAGATAGCGGTGATTTACACGGCTTTTCCGTTCTTTGGCATGCGCGCCGCGCGCTATGCTGATGACGTAATGTGAAACCTTCAGGAAACGCCATGGCGCGCAGCCGAAATCGCAACGCAGGATTCCCCGGGCCCATCACGGAGCAAGCGCGTCGGACGCTCGCGGTCGGGCTTGCCGTCGCATGCCTCGTATTCGGCGCAGGAATTGCGCGGGCCATGCTGGCACTGGATCTGATCCCGGTTGCGACAACGTGGTTGGTCACAGCAGCGGGCGCGGGTATTGGCGCACTCGTTGGCACAATCGCCTACTTGCTACGCGCAAAACTGCACACGCGATCATTCAGCGTTTCGGCACCGCCACTACCAGCCGTATTTCGTGCGCGGAGCCGCAAGGTGACAGGCGCACGAACCCCCGAAGATCGTCTGGACGCCGCTCGGGTTGCGTCCGCCGAGACAAACGCGGCATCACCGCCGACCCGGCCCGACGCACGTTCGTTCGACCTGCCACACGCGCCGGAAGCCAGGCGGTTCGAGGCCTCGCCGTGCTCCAATGACAAGGTCACTGCCATTCGCCCCCCAGCTTCGCCGCTCGACCCCGGTGCTGGCATTGATCTGCATGCGTTTCCTGCTGACCTGCTTCACCTGGCGGAAACGAGTATCGTCGAATTCAAGACGTGGGCGGCGCAGCGTGTCGGAAACAAGTCATTACGCGAGGCGCTTGACGAGGTTAACGCCGAACGCATCGCCAAAGAGTCCGTCACGGAAACAGACGACCATACCAATGTGGCCGCACTCTTCGCCCAACGAAACGGCAGCGCCCCGTCAGACGGGAGATTCAAGCGCCTGCCGCCCGACGCGCCACAACGCCCGCTCAAGACGACGACGAAGGGCGACATGAGCGGTGCCGCGCAGCGTCGCTCGCGGCGCCATCAGGATGATGCCAAGTAGCGGCTGGCGCAGTGCGTTCCGGCGTGGTCGAAGAAACCATCCACGTTGTGGGCAGAGGCTGACCCTGCGAACGGCGATCCGCCAGCATTGATTCACCGCCGGAAACGGCATTTCCGACATGCGCCGCATCGCGGCAAACCTAGCCCCCACGCAGTGAAGTGAAATCCGGGTCGAGTCGACCGCTTGCCGACGACCCCGGAATCCAGCCATCGGTCTGCGTTCGGGCTACGTGTCATGCGTATGACGTATCGGTGCTACTTTCAGGAAAAGCCATGGCACGAAGACGAAGCCGCAGATCAGAATCGGTTTTCTCCATCGTATTGCACTCCAACTGGCCGGTGGCCGCGGGGCTTGCAGCGGTAAGTTTGGTTGTCGGCGTTGGCGTCTTGCCCGCCGTGTTGGCGCAAAACCAGTTTCTCGTTGGACTTGTGCCAATGGTGAGGGCGGTCGGGTTCGGATTCGGCATCCTGTTCTGCGTCATTGCCTTGCTCCGCTATTTGGCCCGGCAGTCGCAGCGTCAGCCACCACTTGATCCGCCGGGCGTAATTCCGGCGCGGCGCACGCCCGCGCGGATTGAGCCTACGGGGGACGATCGCGTGGCGGCCACGCGGCAGGCGTCCGCGGCGACCAAAACAGCATCGCCGCCGCCGCAGCCGGACGCGTGGTCGCTCGATCTGCTACAGGCGCTCGAATGGAAACGTTTCGAGGATCTGTGTTGCGCGTATTACGAAGCCAAAGGCATCCGCGCACGCACTACGGCGCTCGGCCCCGACGGCGGCATCGATATCCACCTGTTTCAGGACGATCAGCAGCCCACCGTGGCAACCAGTGTGGTGCAATGCAAGGCGTGGGCGACGCAACGTGTGGGGATCAAACCCTTGCGCGAATTGCTCGGGGTGATGACCGCCGAACGCATCGCCAAGGGCTTCTTCATGACGGTGGGCGGCTACACCGACGACGCCAAAGTCTTCGCACAGAAAAACGGCATTATTCCGCTCGATGGCAAGCTCATCATTGCCATGCTCAAGCGCCTGCCGCCCGACACGCAGCAAGGCCTGCTCGACATGGCGACCGAGGGCGACTACACGACACCGACTTGCGTAAAGTGCGGCAGTAAAATGGTGGCGCGCAACAGCCGGCGCGGCGCGTTCTGGGGATGCCGAAGCTATCCGCGCTGCCGCCAGATGCTGACCATGCGGGCGTCGCATTCGCCGACGTAAATTCGATCAGCTGCAGACGTCGCTTCCGACACGCGACGTATTGCCTCAAATCTTCGCATGTCGCAGTCGTAACGCGTTGCTGACCACCGATACCGAACTGAAACTCATCGCCAGCGCGGCGATCATCGGCGAGAGCAGCAGGCCGAAGACGGGATAGAAAACGCCAGCGGCGATCGGAATACCGATACTGTTGTAGAGCAGTGCGAAGGCGAGGTTCTGGCGCATGTTGGCGACGGTGGCGAGCGACAGGCGTCGCGCCACCGCAATGCCGCGCAGATCGCCCTTGACCAGCGTGACCTGCGCGCTGCTCATCGCCACATCGGTGCCCGACCCCATGGCGATGCCGATATCGGCGCCAGCCAGCGCCGGGGCGTCGTTGATGCCGTCGCCGGCCATGGCGACCACGCACCCTTCGCCCTTGAGGCGCGCCACC
>CBDTZF010000382.1:0-2760 GCA_965364825.1 uncultured Rhodocyclaceae bacterium
GCTTCGTCGAAGGCGATCTGGCGCGCATCGGCCAGCGTGCGTTCATACGCGCCGGCGCGGCCGCCGACGACGTTGCGCACGGCGGCGAACATGTCCTTGAAGATGTTGGCGCCAATGATCGCTTCGCCGTTGACCACGCCGAGGTAGCGCTGGATGGTCTGGCCTTCGAGGGTGGGGGTGGTGCTCATCAACATAGTCGTTCTCCCGTGGGATGGTGGTTCCGCCAGATTCTACCGCCGTGCCAGCCACACGCCCGTAACCGCAATCGCCATGCCGGCCATGGCTATGAGGGACAAGGTCTCGTCGAACAACGCCCACGCCATCAGCGCCGTCACCGGTGGGGTGAGGTAGAACAGACTCGCCACGTTGGTGGCGCTGCCGCTGCGGATGAGCAGGTTGAGCAGACTGACGGCGCCCACCGAGAGCACCAGCACCAGCCACAGCAGCGCGAAGATGAATTCGCCCTGCCAGTCGATGACCATCGTCTCGGTTTGCGAGACAATCAGCAAGGTGACGATCAGCGTGGGCACGAACTGCACCACCGAGCCGGTACGAAGATCGAACTGCGGGCAAAAGCGTTTCTGATACAGCGTGCCGGCCGTGATACCGCCGAGCGCCAGCAGCGCCGGCCACAACATGCTGGCGAGCGCATCGGTCGTCATCGTGTCGAGTTGCGCCCGCCCGCCGACCACCAGCGCGACGCCGACAAAGCCGAGCGACAGCCCCAGCCACTGTCGCGGCGTGACGCGTTCGCCCAGCAACCAGCCGGCACACACCGCGGTCAGCACCGGCTGCAGACCGACCACCAGACTCGTTACTCCGGCCGGCAGGCCGTGTCCGATGGCCGTGAACACGCCACCCAGATACATGCCATGTACCAGCAGACCGGTGATCGCGATATGCATCACCGCCCGCCGGCCGCGCGGCCACGGCGCCCGGCTGACGAGCGCCACGAGCACCATCACGGCGATGACGAGCACGTAACGCGCGCTGAGAAAGGTCAGCGGCTCGGCATACGGCAGACCGAACTTGGCGCCAATGAAGCCGGTGCTCCAGAGGACTACGAAGAGGAGAGGTAGCAACGGGCCCGAGGTCATGCCCATCAGGTTAAACCAAATGGTGTGCCAGCAGCGATGCGTATGCTCCGCGTGGCGCCTCGACGCAAACCGGGAGAAAAGCGATAGCGGGAGAATCAACAAAAAAAGGCCCTGCCAATCGGCAGGGCCTTTTTCATCGGCCGGGGTCGTCGCTCAACGACCGGCCGCGGCGCGTAATGCTTCGGCCTTGTCCGTGGCCTCCCACGTAAACTCCGGCTCGTCACGGCCGAAGTGGCCGTAGGCGGCGGTTTTGGTGTAGATCGGCCGCAACAGATCAAGCGACTGGATGATGCCCTTGGGGCGCAGATCGAAGTGCTCGCGCACCAGATTTTCGATGCGAGATTCCTCGATCTTGCCGGTGCCGAAGGTATTGACCATCAGTGACACTGGCTGGGCAACGCCGATTGCGTAGGCGATTTGCACTTCGCATTTTTCCGCCAGCCCCGCGGCGACGATGTTCTTGGCCACGTAGCGGCCGGCGTAGGCTGCCGAGCGGTCCACCTTGGAAGGATCCTTGCCCGAGAAGGCGCCGCCGCCGTGGCGCGCGGCTCCGCCGTAGGTGTCAACGATGATTTTGCGCCCGGTGAGGCCGCAGTCGCCATGCGGACCGCCGATGACGAAACGCCCGGTGGGGTTGATGAGATAGCGCACCTCGCCCGAAAGCAACTCGTTCGGAATGACCGGCTTGATGATTTCCTCAATTACCGCTTCGGACACCTGCGCGTGGGAGACCTCTTCGGCGTGCTGCGTCGACACCACGACGGTATCGATGCCGACCGGTTTGCCGTCTGCGTAGCGGACACTGAGCTGGCACTTCGCGTCGGGCCGCAGCCAGGGCAGGCGACCGTCCTTGCGCAATTCGGCCTGGCGCTGCATGATGCGATGCGCATAATAAATCGGCATCGGCATCAAGGCGGGCGTCTCGTTGCAGGCATAGCCGAACATCAGGCCCTGGTCGCCCGCACCCTGTTCCAGGTCCAGCCCTTCGCCCTCGTTCACGCCCTGTGCGATGTCGGCCGCCTGGGGGTTGATGGCCGTGAGCACGGCGCATGAGCGGTAGTCGAAGCCGATCGACGAGTCGTTGTAGCCGATGCGACGAATGGCTTCCTGCGCGACCTCGCGGAAGTTGATGTGCGCCTTGGTTGTGATTTCGCCTGAAATGACGACCAGCCCGGTGGACACCAGCGTTTCGCAGGCGACGCGACCGTGTATGTCTTCGGCCAGGATGGCGTCGAGAACGCTGTCCGAGATCTGGTCGGCGACCTTGTCGGGATGGCCTTCGGAAACGGATTCCGAAGTGAAGAGAAATTCCTTGGTCATTAATCGAACGCTCCAAACAAAAAATCCCCGTTGATCGCTGGCGAAGCCAGCTCCGGGGATTCTTTCGAGCGGCGACGCTTTAGCAGTATTTGGGCTGGACTTCAGCCGGCCGCCCTGCAAGTTGTCTTTAACTCGGCGGTGAGCCGCGATTATAAGTGATTCGCGCGATGGCGCAAATGCACTGTTCCGGCATCCGTTCGCGTCCGCGTGACGGAATCGGGTATAAACCTGAAAACGGCAGTTGACCGCTTGTCGCTCACATGGACATGTTAACTGCAACGAATTTCATTCCCTTTGACGAGGCTCTCCCATTGGACGAGTGCGCTACACGCCCGATTGCACG
>CBDTZF010000383.1:0-2759 GCA_965364825.1 uncultured Rhodocyclaceae bacterium
GGGCGAGGGTGCGGCCGTCCATGCCGCCGGGCATGATTAAGTCGGAGAGTACAAGCGCGATGGCGGGTACGTTCTCGACAATGTCGGCGGCTTCATGGCCGTTTTCCGCTTCGAGCACGCTGCAGCCGAGCGCGGCGAGTTGCGTGCGCACCACTTTGCGCACGTCGGCGTCGTCGTCTACCAGCAGGACGAGTCTGCCGTGCAGGTCGAGGGTGTCGGCTGCGGTCTCGTCGCTGTCGTTCGCGTTGGCTTGCGCGGCATCGGCGATCGGGAGTAGCAGGGCGACCGTGGTACCGACGGCCTGGCGGCTGCGGATGCGGATGGCGCCGCCGCATTGTTTGGTGAAACCAAACACCATCGGCATCCCCAGACCGCTGCCCATGCCGAAGGATTTGGTGGTGAAGAACGGTTCGAAGATGCGCGCGAGAATGGCGCCGTCCATGCCGGTGCCGTTGTCGCTCACCGCAATCTGCACATAGTCGCCGGGTGATATTTCGAGGTCGTCGGCGGCTCGCCGGTCGATCGTCTCCAGCGATGATTCGATGCGCAATTCACCGCCGCGGGGCATGGCGTCGCGCGCGTTGATGGCGAGATTGAGCAGCGCGCTTTCGAGTTGATGTGGATCGGTGAGGGCGAACAGGTCGTCCTGCTGTGCGCTGGTGGTAACGGTCACGTTGCGCGGCATCGAACGGCGGATGAGGCGCGTGATGTTGAGCACCAGTTCGATGACGTCAACCGGGCAGACGTCGATGGATTGCTGGCGCGAGAAGGTGAGCAGACGCTTGATGAGATCGGCGCCGCCTTCCGCCGCGATGAGCGCGGGGGTGACGAATTCTTCAATTTTATGAGCGTCGGGCAGCACGTCGCGCAGCGCGGTGAGGTTGCCCATGACGACGGTCAGCATGTTGTTGAAGTCGTGCGCCAGCCCCCCGGTAAGCTGGCCGATGGCTTCCATTTTTTGCGCCTGGGCGAGCGCGTTGTAGGTGCGGCGCTGCTCGGTGATATCGACGGCGTGCACGAAGCAGCCGATGACTTTGCCGCTCGGCGTAATGTCGGGCAGCAGCGTACTGCGTGCGAAGCGCCGCGTGCCGTCGGCGTCGGTCACGGTGTATTCGTAGCTCGCCTCGGTGCCTGCCAGCGCGGTGACAACACGCGCTTCGACTTCCGTAAAGATGGCTTCTCCGACAACCTCGCGAATAGTGCGGCCGACAATACTTTCGCTCGTCAGGCCAAACCATTCAGCATAGCGCCGGTTGGCGTAGCGGTAGGTCCATGCATCGTCGAAATAGGCGATGTGGGCCGGGATGGTGTCGGTAATGAGGCGCAGTTTGGCTTCACTGACGCGCAGTGCGGCGGTGATGTTTTCCTTCTCGTCGATGGCTCCGCGCAACTCCGCATTGGCAGCGGTGAGTTGCGCCGTGCGTTGCGCAATCTTCGCTTCGAGTTCGATTTGATGATTTTCGATCTGTGCCTTTTGGCGCTCACTTTCGGTGATGTCGGAATACAGCGTGATGAAGCCCTGGTGCGGCAGCGGAAAACCGCGAATCGACAGCATCGTGCCGTCGGGGCGAACGCGACGCGTGGAATGAGCGCGGAATTCACGCGCGATCGCGACACGCTCGGCCACCTGCGTATCGGCATCGCCCGGGCCATATTCGCCGCGCTCGGCGTTATGGCGGATGAAGGACTCGAAGGGCGTGCCGGGTGCGGCGAGCGTGTCGGGAAAATCGAGCAGCCGCAAGAAGGTGCTGTTGCAGCTAATGAGGCGCAAATGCGCGTCGAACACCGTCACCCCCTGGTCGACGAGATCGAGCCCGGCAGCGACCATGTCGCGGAAATGGCGGTCGGAGATTGTCGACCCGGTGATTTCTTGCGCAACGCGATTCATGCATTCATTCTAAATCGAGTTGCGGGGGGATTTTGCGCTCGACAAGATTGAGTACATTTGCGCGCAAGTTGTGACAAGTTTTGTGTCTACTGTGTTTTTCAGAACGTATCACGCTCGCTGCAGAGAGGCTGAAAGAAGACACAGGGCGGGAGTTCATCCGGCCACGTCACGACAATGAGGAGAGAACGATGTCAGGCAATCCAAACGGCCAGGGGCTGGCAAAGAATCCTGCCAATTACGTACCGCTGTCGCCGCTAAGTTACCTCGAGCGATCGGCGATGGTGTATCCCGATCGCACAAGCGTTGTCCATGGCGCGCGCAGCTTCACCTGGTCACAGACTTACGCGCGTTGCCGCCGTTTGGCGAGCGCGCTCGCCGCACAGGGTATCGGCAAGGGCGACACGGTGGCGGTGATGCTGCCAAACGTGCCGGCGATGTACGAAGTGCATTTCGGCGTGCCAATGATTGGCGCCATGCTCAACACGCTCAACACGCGGCTCGATGCCGAGGCGATTGCTTTCATGCTGGGTCACGGTGAGGCCAAGGTGCTGATCACCGATCCCGAATTCGCCGGCGTCGTGGGCGAGGCGCTGAATCTGCTCAAGGGTCCGCGGCCGCTGGTCATCGACACGCTCGACGACGAGTTTCCGGGCAAGGACCGGCTCGGTGAATTCGAGTACGAGGATTTCATTGCGGCAGGCGACGAGAACTTCGCCTGGTCGCTGCCGGATGACGAATGGGATCCCATCTCGCTCAACTATACGTCCGGCACCACGGGCAATCCGAAGGGCGTGGTTTATCACCATCGCGGCGCCTATCTGAACGCGGCGTCGAACATCATCAGTTGGGGCATGCCCAACCATGCGTCGTA
>CBDTZF010000384.1:0-2758 GCA_965364825.1 uncultured Rhodocyclaceae bacterium
GTACCGTCCGGTGATCGGGGCGGCGCAGAATCGCGGTGATGAGCCGGCCACCGCGTTGAACGTCCAGCGTGACAACATCGCCGCGGGCAAAAGCGGCCTGGCCGCGCGCCATCTCCGTCTGCGCAGCGAGTGCCTCGATATCCTCCAGGGTATGGGTCATGGGTCGATTTTGCGTGGCAAAGCGTGATTGTATTCAGGCGGTGCCGATCCAGTGCGTAGGTTGGGCAGACGAAGGAAGTCCAACACCCCGTAGCGGCTAAATTTAGGGCTTCGCTGGGCTCTGCCCAATCTGCCCAACCGACCCGATAGGCTTTCTCCGGTTCACGCCACGGCTGCCTGCTGTAGGGCCGGATTCATCCGGCCGCGTCGTTTCGAGGCGGGGATGACGGGCTAAAACCCGCCCTACCGCAGGTGTCCTCACCCCAGCAACAGCGCATCGTCGTCGATCTGCTCGCCGCGCACGCGTTCGAACATTTCGAGCAAATCACGCACCTGCATGCCTTTGCGTTCCTCGCCCGCGACATCCAGCACCACTTGGCCCTGATGCAGCATCACCGTGCGGTCACCGACATCGAGCGCCTGACGCATGCTGTGGGTCACCATCATGGTGGTGAGCTTTTGCTCGGTGACGATGCGTGCGGTGAGTTTGAGCACGAAGTCCGCCGTGCGTGGGTCGAGCGCGGCCGTGTGTTCGTCCAGCAGCAGGATATGCGAACTGCGCAGTGCGGCCATCAACAGACTGACCGCCTGACGTTGACCGCCGGAGAGCAGACCGATGCGGTCGGTCAGCCGGTTTTCCAGCCCGAGCCCGAGCGTTTCGAGGTGCGTGCGGTATTCGTCGCGTCGCGTGGTCTTGACGGCGTGACGCAAGCTACGGTGCCTGCCGCGCATGTCGGCTAGCGCCATGTTTTCCTCGATCGTGAGGTCTTCACAGGTGCCCGCCATGGGATCCTGAAAGACGCGTGCCACCCGGCCGGCGCGCGCCCACACGGGCAGCCGGGTAACGTCTTCACCGTTGATTTCGACGCGGCCGCTGTCGACTTCCATCTCGCCCGATACGGCGTTGAGGAGGGTCGATTTTCCGGCACCGTTGGAACCGATGACGGTGACGAACTGACCGGTGGGAATTGCAAGCGTCATACCACACAGCGCACGCGTCTCGATCGGCGTGCCGGCGTTGAAGGTCATGTGCAGGTCGGTGGCGGCGAGCATCTCAGGCCTTCAGCTTGAGGCTGATGCGGCGTTTGAGCATTGGAATCACCAGCGCGATGGTGACCAGCACGGCCGTGACCAGATTGAGATCCTGCGCCTGCAGCCCGATGAAGTCGCTGTTGAGCGCCAGCGCGATGAAGAAGCGATAGACAATCGCGCCGAGGATGACTGCCAAGGTGGCGTAGAACATCCGCCGCGAGGGCAGGATGCTCTCGCCGACGATGACCGCGGCGAGGCCGATGACGATGGTGCCGATGCCCATCGAAATATCGGCGCCGCCCTGGGTTTGTGCGAACAGTGCACCGGCGAGGCCGACCAGCGCATTCGACAGCGCCATGCCGCCCAGAATCATCCAGCCGGTATTGACGCCCTGTGAGCGTGCCATGCGTGGGTTCGAGCCGGTGGCGCGCACTGCCAGGCCCGTTTCGGTGGCGAAGAACCAGTCGAGCAGCACTTTGGCGGCGATCACCACGACGATCAGCAGCAACGGGCGGAAGACATAGTCGACGATTGATTCGGGCTGCAACAAAGTGAACACGGTGTCCGAGGTGATCAGCGGCACGTTGGGTTTGCCCATGATGCGCAGGTTGATCGAGTACAGCGCGATCATCATGAGGATGCTGGCGAGCAGGTCCATGATGCGCAGGCGCACGTTGAGCCAACCCGTGATCAGGCCGGCAAAGGCGCCCGCCAGCGTGGCCGCAATGCTGGCGGTGAACGGGTCGCTGCCGTTGGAGATCAAGGTCGCGGCGACCGCGCCGCCGAGCGGAAAACTGCCATCAACAGTGAGATCAGGAAAACGCAGGATGCGAAACGAAATCAGCACACCGAGCGCGACCAGCGCGAAGATCAGGCCGATCTCAAGCGCGCCGAGCAGTGAATATAGCGACATGGTTGTTGACCCGTTGGGGAAAGGGCACGGCCGCGATGTGCACTTCTGAAAGGCGCGGCCGTGGTACGCGGGCGGCGGCGACGCGCCCGAAAGACATCACTCGACGATCTGCGAGGCCGACTTGAGCAGTTCCTCGGAGAGCGTCACACCCTGTGCTTTTGCCGCGCCAGGATTGACGAACAGTTGAAGATTGTCGCTGGTTTCGGGGGCGATATCGCCGGGCTTCTCGCCCTTGAGAATACGCACCACCATTTTGCCGGTCTGCTCGCCGAGGTCACGGTAATTGATGCCCAGCGCGGCAATCGCGCCACGTTTGACGCTGTCGGTGTCGCCGGCGATAAGCGGGATCTTCGCGTCATTGCCGACCTTGACCAGCGCTTCGTAGGCGGACACCACGTTGTTGTCGGTGTTGGTGTAGATGACATCGACCTTGTCGACCAGACTGCGGGCCGCGGAGCCGACATCGACCGAGCGCGGCGCCGCAGCTTCGACCAGTGTCATGCCGAGGGCCGGCAGCAAATCCCTGAGCCGTTCGACCACCACCACCGAGTTCGCTTCGCCGGGGTTGTACACCATGCCGACGCGTTTGGCATCGGGCACGACCTGTTTGATCAGGTCGACCTGCTTGCCCAGTTCGAGCTCGTCAGAGACGCC
>CBDTZF010000385.1:0-2752 GCA_965364825.1 uncultured Rhodocyclaceae bacterium
CTTTGGGTGATGCCCCTCAGCGGGCTCACTCGTCGTTGCAAATGCTCGCCGGGGGCCGACCCCGCTTGCGCTTTGCGCCTGGATTGAGCCCGCTGAGGGCGTCACGCAGGCGCGATATGTATGTCAGCAGGCCCTATCGCCGGCGCCGTCCGCCGATCAGTTGCACGATCTCGAAGAACAGCGTGTTGTCGAGATCCTGCGTCATATCGGTGGCCAGGCAACGGCGGTAGAACGGGCTCAGATCGAGCCCCACGCCGAGGCCGAGAATCTCCACCGCACCCTGCGTTTCGCGCCGCGCCACCACTTCCTTGAGGTGGTTGTCGAGATAGAACGGGTCGTTGGTGAGGCCGGTGGCGCTGTCGGCCGGACAACCGTCGGAAATGACGATAAGGATGCGCCGCGCTTCGCTCCGCGACAGCATGCGGTTGCACGCCCAGTCGACGGCCTCGCCGTCGATGCCTTCGCGGAACAGATCGGGTTTAAGCAGCGCAGCGATGTCGGTACGCGACCTGCGCCAGTTGCGGTCCGCGGTCTTGAACACCGTGTGGCAGACTTCATTCAGCCGCCCCGGATTGCGCGGCCGCCCCCCGCTCAACCATTCCTTGTAGGCGCGCCCGCCGTTCCAGGTGTTGGTGGTGAAGCCGAGCAGTTCGCTATTCACTCCGACCATTTCGAGCGCGCGAATGAGGATGTCGATCATCATCGCGACCGATTCGATATGGGTTTTCATCGAACCCGAGCAGTCGACCAGAAAGGTCACCAGACAATCGGCCTTGGGCTTGTACTGATCCTGACGGAACAGGCGCCGTTCGGCCGGCGAGGTGATCAATTGCGCCAGCCGGCGCCCATCGATCGTGCCCTCCTCCTCGCCGAACAGCCAGCCGTCGCGTTGCGGCTCGGCCAGCACCGCGCCCAACATGCGCGCCAGCCGGGCGACGTTGACGCCTTGTTTTGAAATCCCTTTGTCGAGCCGTTCGCGGTACTCGCGCAACAAGGCCTTGCGCACCATGTCGCCGCCCTGAACTTCCTGATCGAAGCGTGTGGTAAACACGTGATAGGCCTGCTCGCCGTCCTCGAAGGCCTTGCTGTCGCCGGTGGCCGCGGCAGCAATATTGTCGCCACTGTCTTCCTGATCGAAATCGAGCAGCAGCGCAAAACCCTTTGTTATCTCTTTATCGTCGTCATCCTTGTCGGCGTCGGGATTGTTCGCATCATGGTCTGCTTTCGCGGCGCGCACGATGTCACCGACGACGCGCGCGATGTCCAGCGCGTAACGCGCAAATTCACGCTGATTGTCGCGGTGGCGGCGAATGCCGGCCAGCGGTGTGCCGAGTTGACCGACCAGCGATGCGCGCGTGCCTTCGATGAAGTCTTCGGTCTCCTCGAGCACTTGGCGTGCAGTCAGGCGCGACCAGCACATCTGCGCCACCGTGTACAGCAACATGCCGAGCTGACCCTCGGTGAGTCCGGAGCGATAGAAATCGCGCGACCAGTTTTGAAAGCGATTGAGCAGGTTGGCCGCCATGCCGTGCATTTCGGCCGGCACCATGGTCTCGACGCGCAACTGTTCGAGCAATTCGAACACCAGACGCTCGATCGGGTCGGCCGGACACAGGCTGCGATGCAGCGCGGCGTCGGAATGCAGCAGCCGCAACGCCATGCCGTCGGCAGTAGCGCGACAATCGGCGAAATCGTCCTCGTCCGGGTCGGTGCGCAGGTGCGGCGCATAAATCGGCAAGGGTCGCGCGCCGCGGTGCAGTCGCCGGCCGCGATAGTGCAGATCGGCCTCGCCGGTCAGCGCACGCAGCGTGGCGGCGCACAGCTCTTCGACCTTCTGCTGCCGGCGCGCGCGTTGCTGCTGGGTGGCGGTCATGCCCGCCCGGCCTCCAGCATCCACGATTCATCCAGCTCTTCGCCGAAGCAACGCTGGTAATACTCGGCCACGATCGGACGTTCGGTTTCATCGCATTTGTTAAGGAACGAAAGCCGGAACGCAACCGCCGGACTGCGGAAGATCTCGCAGTTTTCCGCCCAGGTGATCACCGTGCGCGGCGACATCAGGGTCGACAGATCGCCCGCGGCAAAGCCTTTGCGGGTCAGATCGGCGACCGCCACCATCGAGGAAATATGCTTGCGGCCGAGTTCCGAATCTTTCGCCGGCACGCGCGCCAGCACGATCGCGACTTCTTCGTCGTGCGGCAGGTAGTTGAGCGTGGCGACGATGTTCCAGCGGTCGATCTGCGCGTGGTTGAGCACTTGCGTGCCGTGGTACATGCCCGAAAGATTGCCCAGACCCACCGTGTTGGAAGTGGCAAACAGACGGAAGCACGGATGCGGGCGGATGACGCGGTTCTGGTCGAGTAGCGTGAACTTTCCGTCGCGCTCGAGAATGCGCTGAATGACGAACATCACGTCGGGGCGGCCGGCATCGTATTCGTCGAAAATCAAGGCCACGGGCCGCTGCAAGGCCCACGGCACGATACCTTCCTGGAATTCAGTGACCTGCAGGCCGTCGCGCACCACGATGGCGTCCTTTCCGACCAGATCGAGCCGGCTGATATGGCCGTCCAGATTCACACGCACGCACGGCCAGTTGAGCCGCGCCGCGACCTGCTCGATGTGCGTCGATTTCCCGGTGCCGTGCAGGCCCTGCACCATCACCCGGCGATCCCTCCGGAAGCCGGCCAGAATCGCCAGCGTGACATCGGGGTTGAAGCGGTAGACCTCATCCACTTCGGGCACATGGTCATCG
>CBDTZF010000386.1:0-2749 GCA_965364825.1 uncultured Rhodocyclaceae bacterium
CGTTCGAGATTCTTGAAACCCCAGGCTTCCGGATCTTCAATCCCGGCGACAACCTCGCTGCAAGCCGGTGACGCAAGGTCGACCGTATAGGGCGTGACTGGCGCACGGGATTGCACGGAGAAGAAAATGCGGATTTTCGGCGTGAGCAGAGAGTTCGGGTTTTGCTCCATGATCACCGCGAGTTTGTCGCGCTTGGTGCGCACCAGCGCGCCGACCGGATAAATGCCGACACTGCGCACGAACGCCTGAAAGATTCGTTCGTCAAAATGGCCTTTCCAGGAGGCCATCTGGCGGATCGATTCGGCCGGATCCCAGCCCGCCTTGTACGGCCGGTTCGAAGTCACCGCGTCATACACGTCGCACACTGCACTCATACGGGAAAGCAGACTGATCTCCTCGCCCTTGATCCGGCCAGGATAGCCATTGCCGTCAAACTTTTCATGATGATGCAGGGCGATGTCGAGCGTCGCCTCGTTGGCTTCACCCCCTTCCTTGAGCAGCGTCCATCCCGCCTTGGGGTGCGATTTCATGATGGTGAATTCGTCGTCGGTGAGCTTGCCCGGCTTGTTGAGCACCTCGAGCGGCATCATGGCCTTGCCCAGGTCGTGCATCAGGCCGCCGATTGCGGCATCACGCACTTGCGCCTCGTCCAGTTTGAGACGGCGCGCCAATGCGATCATCAAGGCGCACACCGCCACCGAGTGCATGTAGGTGTAGGTGTCGTGAGTCTTGATGCGGGCCACGCTGATCAGCGCATTTTCATTGCGCATCACTGAGGCGGAGATTTCCTCCACCAGCGGCATCGCATCACCGATCTTCACCGCCTTGCCCATGCGCGCGTCGTTGAACATGCCGGCCATTTCCGACTTGGCCTGCTTGCATATCGCTTGAGCGCGCGCGACTTCGACGCTCATCGACGTTTTTTCGGTGCCCGGGATGCGGAGGAAGCTCCCGCCGGCGGCCACGGCAGGCGCCGGTTCGTCGGGCTTGGATGCCGGTGTCTCACGCACCAGCGCAGGCGTCTCGATTTCAGGGACTTCGGTGTCAGCCGCTTCAATCGCGGCCGCCTCAACCTCGGCAGCTTTCACCTCGGCTGTTTCGGTCTCTGCTTCGACTTCGGCGGAGGCGTCAGCACTCTCACCCGCCAATACAACATCCAGACCCTTGCTGGTGTCGATCCACACTTCCTCGATGCGCTCACCGATGATGGTCGCAATGTCCTTGGCCTCCTTGACCAGGAAACTGCTCGTTAGAAAAGGATGCTTCATCCACGACACACCAAGCTTGTGCACATACATGCCCAAGCAAAGTTCGTGGCTGCTGATCTTTCGTATCATGATCGGGAAATAAACCAGGTAACAGGAAATGGGGAGCTGGCGCTCCCGACCTGCTTTTTTACGGCATGCCGGACGCTCGCTTGAGCGATGATTCTCCAGCTCGCGCATCGACTAAGTCGGCAGCGCCGACCTAGGTCCGCAATACCACTTACACCACCGCACTACACGGAAAACCCGCTCAAGGCCTCGCGCATCGCAGTCACGAACGCGCGCGCGCGCGCCGGCAGCAAACGGGCGTGTGGGTAGATGACGCTGATCGGGCGGGGCGGAAGTTCGTACTGCGCGAGGACGATTCTCAGCGTGCCGCGCTCGACATCCGGGGCGACCTGATAGGAGAGAAAGTTACCGAAGCCGAGGCCATCGCGGCAGGCGGCGACGGCGGGCGCCGCGTGATTGAAACTGAGCCGCCCGCTGACCGCAATCCTGATGCGGCGGCCACCCTCCACGAAGATCCATTGAGCGAGGCTAGTGCCGACAAAACGCACGCATTCGGCTTCGCGCAGCGCGCGCGGATGAGCGGGCATACCCTGACGCAGGAGGTAGTCGGGGCTGGCGACAACCACCTGACGGACCATGCCGACGGTCTGTGCGACGAGTGAAGAGTCGTCCAGCACGCCAATACGGATCGCGGCATCGAAACCTTCTTCGACCAGATTCACGACTCGGTCGAGCAGGATCAACTCCACGCTCACGCCCTCGTGGCGGCTCACGAATCGATTGACCGCCGGCGCCACGTACATCTGCCCGAACAGCACCGGCGCCGTAATGCGCAGATGCCCGGTCGGCGCGCTCACATCGGCACGCACGGCCGCTTCGGCTTCCTGCACCGCGGCGAGTACCTGCCGACAGTCGACAAGATAGCGGCGCCCTTCGTCGGTGAGGGCGATGCGGCGAGTACTGCGATTGAGCAGGCGCGCACCCAGATGCGCTTCAAGCGCGGCAAGACTTCGCACCACCGACGGGAGCGACGTGTCGAGCGCGCGTGCGGCCGCGGTGAGGCTGCCGCCTTCGGCAATGGCGACAAAGATACGCATGTGCTTGAGTTGATCCATGCCCGCATGATTACTCCACAAATTGAAGTAATCAAGTTCGATTTCGTGCATTTATTTTGTCGCCGCACTGAATCAGAATAGCGGCACGCACTCACTGGAGCCCCATCTCATGCCTGCCGCAACCCAAATACGACTTCACGGTTTTCCACTATCCGGCCACAGCCACCGGATCAGTCTGTTCCTGTCATTGTTGCAGTTGCCGCACGAAACCGTACAGGTCGATTTGGCCGGAGGCGCACACAAGCAGCCCGATTTTCTGGCGATGAATGCCTTCGGACAGATTCCGGTACTACAGGACGGCGATGTCACACTCGCCGATTCGAACGCCATTCTGGTGTATCTGGCAATGCGCTACGGCGA
>CBDTZF010000387.1:0-2747 GCA_965364825.1 uncultured Rhodocyclaceae bacterium
CGTAGCTCTCTTCCAGGCAAACCAGGGAGTCATCGAGCAGATATTCGCGCTCGACGGTGCGAGCGGTGACGTATTTTTGCTCCGCCCGCAGGAATAGCACGTCGGCAATATCGACCAGCAGAATGCGGCCACGTTCGGTCACGCTGAGCGGTTTGTCAGCGCCATTGACAGGCGTGACCGGATCGCGCAAGCGCCGCGCCTTGTCGAGCGCTTCGAGGAGGCGGCTTGCGCGCACCGGCTTGAGCAGGTAATCGGCCACCGCGAGGTCAAACGCCTGCACGGCGTATTCTTCATATGCAGTGGTGAAGATCACGACCGGCGGAGTTTCGTGGTCGTTGATCCGCTTGGCAAGGCCAACGCCGTCAAGCCCGGGCATGCGAATGTCGGCGAGCACTACGTCGATCGCATGCGCCTCGAGCAGGCGCAAGGCCTCTTCGCCGTTGGCGGCAAAACCCGCAATGCGATTGGGCTGATCCGCCCTGACATCGCCAAGCAAGTCGCGCAGCCGCGCGCGCGCCGGCGCCTCATCGTCGACGATCAACACCCGCAACTCCGATTGCGTCATTTCACTTCACCCTGCGATACGGAAAACGGATGGACACGCTGTAGCGTCCGCCACGCCGATCGATCGACATGTCCGCCTCGATATCGAAAAACAGCCCCAGCCGTTCGCGGATATTGGCCTGCGCCATGCGGTTTCCGCGCTGCTCGCGCGGCGTATCAACAATCGGATTATTCACTTCGATCAAAACCTCGTTGCTGCGTCGCGCCACCCGAACATGAATCCTGCCAGGCGTGGATGACGGCTCGATTCCGTGATATACGGCATTTTCCAGCAAAGGTTGAAGCAATAAGGGTGGCACCAGCGCCTGCAGGGGCCGATTCTCCAGATCCCACTCGACCTGGAGCCGGTCGCCCAAGCGCAATCTCTCCAGATCGAGATAGCGCTCGCACAGCTCGATTTCGCTGTCCAGCGGAACCAGCTCCTTGTGCTCCTTCATCAGCACGCGAATCATCTCGGCCAGCTCTTCGAGCGCGATCTCGGCGCGGCGCGGATCTTCGCGCATCACGCCTAACACACCGTTCAGGCTATTGAACAGAAAGTGCGGCCGGATGCGTGCGGTCAGCGCATGCAGCCTTGCTTCGGCCAGCGCTGGGGAAAACAGGCGGCCGCGGTAGTCAAAGTAGAAAACCACCACCAGCGACGCCACCAGGCTCCACGCCATCCAGCGCCACTGCTGGATTCCTGCCGGCGCACCCGCCGCGGGGTGGGACAACACGCCGGCGAACAATCCGGCCAGCACTACGCCAAACCATACGTCTCGCGCCGACATCCGCCCCAGCATCGGCTGAAGCAAATAGAGCATGAGCACGGCGACGAACATCGGTAATTCGATTAATCCGGCAATGTGCAGCAACCCCTGCCATATCGCGTCGAGGCTATCCACACGCACCGCCACGGTGAGCACGGCAAGCGCATTGACAACCAGAATGATGCGAAGAATGACGCCGATATTGCGAAAATTCGGTGCGACGCCGGGGTTGGCGAGTGGGCGCGGCTTTTGACTTATACTCAGGCTCGTTTCACGTGGTGGCGCAGTCATACCTTCGTACCCCAATGACATCGATGATCGGCATGGCGCCGCCGTGGAAGGACCGCCCGGCGCCGGCGACACACGCCGCGCTCGCCCCCTGTAAACGTCTCTCTTTTCATTTACTCAATGGCTTTCGCATTATGGCAGATCAATCGACCCCCTCAGATGACACTGGCAAGGCCTGGTCGGGCCGATTTTCCGAACCGGTTTCCGATCTTGTCATGCGCTACACCGCGTCGGTTTTTTTCGACCAGCGCATGGCGCCGCAGGACATCCGAGGCTCGGTCGCGCATGCCACCATGCTCGCCCGCCAGGGCATCATCAGTGTGCAAGATCTGGCCGACATCGAACGCGGACTGGCGCAGATCGCGAATGAGATCGAGCGCGGCGAGTTTGCCTGGTCGCTGCCCGACGAGGATGTTCACCTGAACATCGAAAAGCGGCTCACGGCGATCATCGGCGATGCCGGAAAGCGCCTTCACACCGGCCGCAGCCGCAACGACCAGGTCGCCACCGACATCCGCCTATGGCTGCGCGACGCGATCGACGTAATCCTGCCCTTGCTGGATGACTTTCAGCGCGCCCTGCTCGATCTGGCCGAGCAGCATGCGGCCACGCCACTACCCGGTTTCACGCATCTGCAGGTCGCCCAGCCGGTGACCTTCGGCCATCACCTGATGGCCTACTGCGAGATGACCCGGCGCGACGCCGAGCGCTTTGCCGACTGCCGCAAGCGCGTCAACCACCTGCCGCTCGGCGCTGCGGCGCTCGCCGGCACCTCCTATCCCATCGACCGCGAGTTCGTCGCCCGCGAACTGGGCTTTGACGCACTGTGCGAGAACTCACTCGACGCGGTCTCCGATCGCGACTTCGCGATCGAGTTCTGTGCCGCAGCATCGCTGCTCATGATCCATCTGTCACGGCTCTCGGAGGAACTCATCCTGTGGATGAGCCCGCGCATCGGCTTCATCGATCTGGCTGATCGTTTCTGCACCGGCAGTTCGATCATGCCGCAGAAAAAGAACCCTGACGTGCCGGAGCTGGTGCGCGGCAAGACCGGCCGCGTCAATGGCGCCCTGATCAGCCTGCTCACGCTCATGAAAGGCCAGCCGCTGGCCTACAACAAAGACAATCAGGAAGACAAGGAACCGC
>CBDTZF010000388.1:0-2742 GCA_965364825.1 uncultured Rhodocyclaceae bacterium
ACCACGCGCTTGCCGAAATGCATGGCCGTGTCGAACGTGCCGCTATAGCCCTTGCCGGGATCGTCCGGGTCGACCGGCTTGCGGTTGGTGCCGAACCACACCGGATAGCAGGTGCCTGAGAATTCCGGCGGACATTCCACCGCGACAGTCGGCCGTTCCTCATCAACCGTGGCCGGTGGGGCGGCGGGCGCGGGTTTGAGCGCACGACTGGTCGAGAATTCCTTCGCAGATTCAGCCGGCGTCGGCGGCGAACTGCATGCCACGCCGAGCAACGCCGCCACACCCAATGCGGTGAGCTTGATGGCGAGAGTTTGCGTGGTGTAAGTCATGGGATGGCCTGCGCGCGTCGATGGGTCGGGGGCCGCGCGTCATTGCGGCTTGAGGCGGGAAGGATCGATCAGGCTTGCCGCGGCGAACACGCACTGACCGTCGGATGCGGTGCGGAAGCAGAAATCGCCCATCAGGCTGCTGCTCTCCCAGGGCACCTGCATGCGCCGCGTTTCGCGCGCCACGGCGACGCGAACACGTTTGAACAACTGTTCCACGGGCAGACCGACCGTGCCGATATTTTCGAGCAAGTAACGGGTGTACAGACTGTTGCGCTGATTGCCGCCGTCCATGGCGACCGAACCCGGCGCGGTAGCGAACGCGACCAGCGTACCCGCCGGCGCATCGACCGCCGCCAGACCGGAGTTGGCCGCACCGCGGAAGCGCACCAGGCGGCCGTCCGGCGCAACGAAACTGAGATTGGCGAAGGGGTTGTTGCGGCAGGCGTCGAGAATCATGATGTTGAGCCCGGTGCGCAACTGCCCGAGGCGCTCGAGCAACTCGTTCATGTCGGCGCTCTTGAAGGCGATCTCGTCTTCGCCGCGCAATTCGGCATCGACCGGGATGAGGTAGTTCCGCCCCTTCACCTGAACGCCGTGCCCGGCGTAATAGAACAGGCGCACTTCGTTCTCGCTGGCGGCACTGACGAACTGGCGTATCGATTCGATCATCGCCATCAGCCCGGCGTTTTCCAACAGATCCACCGTGAAGCCGAGTTTTTCCAGCGATTCGGCCATCGCGCGGGCGTCATTGACGGGATTCTTGAGCGGGCTGTATTCGTAGTCGGCGTTGCCGATGACGAGCGCGACACGCCCCGTGCCGCCGCCATCGCCGAGACTGGCGGCGAGGCCGGCCGGTGCGAGAGTGGCCAGCGCCAGCCAGGCCAGCGTCAGACCACAGAGTCGGGATAACAGGTTTCGCGATGTATTCGGCATGATTTCACTCCCCCGGCGGGTACCTTATTCGCGCGCCGGAAATTGCTCGAGGACGGCGACATCCTCGACGAGTTGACTTGAGGCCAGTATCTGCGAGGCCTGATCGAGCTTGTCGGCCGGCACCGCGACCAGATAGTTGCCAAGTTGGCCCGGCCCGCCCACCAGAGTGCCGCCGACACGCACCAGCAAAGCGCGCAGATCGCGTTCGGAGGTGTCGGCGCCGAAGCTCACCTGCAGCACCGGACCGCTGACCACCTGCCCCGGCGCAAGCGAGCGGATGGTCGAATATTCCGGATCTTCGGCAGCCATCTGCGAATTCATCAAGACGCCGATCACCGCCGCCTGCGCGACGATCACTGCCGCGCCCACGGCCATCGCCGGCTTGAGCTGCCAGGCGGCGAAGAAGTCACGGATGCGCTCGGCAATGCCGGACGGTGGCTTCACTGCGGCCTGGCGCGGTGTGGCAGCCGCCTCGGCGTGGACACGGATCATGAGGCGGTCGAATCCGGCGTCGGGCGCCACTTCGGAGGCCGCCGCAGACGCCGTCTCCTGCACCTTGGTCTGCAGACCTTCGGTCCAGCGCAGCTCGCTTTGTGCGTCAGGATGCTCGCGCAGGTAGTGCTCGACCCACGCGCGCTCGCTGCTCTCCAGCGTGCCGTTGACATGCCACGGCAGCAGTTCCTGAAACCGTCTCCGGGCGTCCATTTCGTTCATCACGACTCACTCTCCAAAAGCAGGCGCAGGCAGTTCTTGATTTTCTGCCGCGCGTAAAACAGGCGCGTTTTCACGGTGTTGTCGGGGCAGGCCTGTACTTCGGCAATCTCGGCCACCGACATCCCTTCGTAGAACACCAGATGCAGACACTCGCGGTGTTCCTCCGACAACTTGCCCATGCAGTGCTGCACGCCTTCGCGTCGCTGTTGTCCGGCCAGTAGTTCAAAGGCGCCGGGGTCGTCCGAGGCGAGCTGATCGCCCATCTCATCGACGTCTTGATGTTGCTGCTGGCGGCCGCGCAGGGCACTCAGCAGCTTGTAGCGGGCGATGCCGATCAGCCAGGTGCTGAAGCGCGATTCACCGCGGAAGCGGTCGCCGTGACGCCAGACTTCATACATCGTATCGACCACAATTTCCTCCGCGCCTTGTACGTCTTTCATGCGGCTGAGTGCATAGGTGTAAACCCGACGGCTGAAGGCTTGATAAAGGGTACTCATCGCTGCCTCGTCGCCCTCACCGATCTTTGCCAGCAAGGCAAAAACTTCGTCGTTGCTCAGTTCCATATTCGTATCGTTATTGTTTAGTCGCAGATGCCGCGGTTTCGGTTCGAAGAGATTTCGTTGTGGCTGAATCTACCGTGCACCCGATCACGCCGGCGCGTCAAGCCGCGCCAGGCCGGGGTGATCGCATCAACACGTTTTTCGCATCGCTTGCCGCTTGGTGCCCGTTTGCCCTCACCCCCGGCCCCACTCCCGGTGGGAGAGGG
>CBDTZF010000389.1:0-2727 GCA_965364825.1 uncultured Rhodocyclaceae bacterium
CCAAGGGGCACTGCATACACACCGAAAACTCTTACAAATACAGCGTTGAAGGCTTTGAGGCGCTTGCCGCGCGGGCCGGATTCAGTGCCGAGCGGGTGTGGTGCGACGACGAAAAGCTGTTCAGCGTGCACTGCCTGCGCGCCGCGCCAGCATCGTAAGGTGCCAAAGCTGCGCGCATTGCACCATCCAATGGTCGAAGGGGTGCAATGCCCTTCCGTTGTTGCACCCTGCCGTTCAGTTCAACTGAGCGACGCGAACGCGTGACAGCGGCGGATTGTCGTCGAAATAGCGCTTGATGCCCTTGAGCAGGGCGCGTGCCATCTTGGTCTGATAGCGCTTGTCATTGAGCCGGCGCTCCTCATCCGGATTGCTGATGAACGCCGTCTCGACGAGGATGGAAGGGATGTCCGGCGCTTTGAGCACGGCGAAACCGGCGTGCTCTACACGCGGTTTGTGCAGCGTGTTGATGCCACCCAGTTCGCTCAGCACGGCCTTGCCGACTTTCATGCTGTCGTTGATCGCCGCGGTCTGCGACAGGTCAAGCAGGGTGCGCGCGAGATGGCCGTCCTGGCTCGCCAGTTTGACGCCGCCGATCAGGTCGGCGTTGTTCTCGCGCTTTGCCAACCAGCGTGCCGCCGCGCTCGACGCGCCACGCTCGGACAACACGAACACCGAACTGCCACGCGCGTCGGGCTTGACGAAGGCGTCGGCATGAATCGAGACGAACAGATCGGCATTCACGGCGCGTGCTTTATGCACCCGCTTGTGAAGTGGCACAAAGTAATCGCCGTCGCGCGTGAGCACCGCCCGCATGCCCGGTTCGGCATCGATCTGCTTCTTGAGATTACGCGCGATCCTCAGCGTCACATCCTTTTCGTGACTGCCACGGCGGCCGATCGCGCCCGGATCTTCGCCACCGTGTCCGGCATCGATCGCCACCGTGACCAGTCGATTGACGCGCGGCTCGAGCCGCGTGTCAGGGCGGCGCGAGACGCTACGCGTGCCACCTTGCGGGATCGATGCGTCGCCGGCCGCCGCAGCGACGGGCGACTCCCTCTCGATCAGCGCCAGCAGCGGATCGATCGGCTCGGTCGGGTAGAGGTCGACCACCAGGCGGTGGCCGTAAGCGCCGATCGGTTGCAGTGTGAACACCTGCGGCGCCGTGCCTTGCTTGAGTTCGACCACCACGCGCACTACGCCGGGGCGGTTACGCCCGGCGCGAATGTGGCGGATGAACGGATCGGCCGCGGTCACGCGCTCGGGCAAAAACTTGAGCACGCTGTCGAATTCGACGCCTTCGAGATCAACCACCAGCCGCTCCGGCGCGCTCAGCGTCATGGTCTTGAAGTGGATTTCACCGCGCGATTCGAGCGCGATGCGGGTGTAGTCTTCCGCCGGCCACACGCGCACCGCGATCAGGCGCGACACCGCAGCCTGGCCGATCGGGCTGACCAGCATGGCGAAGGTCGCCCCGGCGGCCTTGAGAAAACCTCGGCGTGTTGAGGGCGACCTTAACGGTTCGGGGCGCTGACTATCGTTTTCACACATTTTTGTCCCGCATCCGTCAAGGGGCGAATAACCGCATTGCGCCCGTCACCTGAAACTGTCAGCCCGATGAGCAGATCCGCAGGTGCCACATACGGTGCGGCTTTTTGCGGCCATTCGATCAAGCAGACGCCCTCTACAGTGAAGTATTCGTCCAGGCCCGCATCAAAATATTCTTCGGGCGAATTGAACCGATAAAAATCAAAGTGATATAAGTGTAAACTAGAAACTACATAAGGTTCAATCAAGGTGTAAGTGGGACTTTTTACACTTGTTCTGTGACCGAGTGCGCGCAGCAGCCCTCTGACCAGCGTGGTTTTGCCCGCGCCAAGGTCGCCATCGAGATAAATCACCAGCCCCGGTGCCAGTGCGGGGGCGACGCGCGCACCCAGGGCGAGGGTGTCTGCTTCATCTGCCAGATGCGCTCGCGCGGTGCGGTCGCTATCATCGGGGTCATGGGTGAAACGGATCATCGGGAAATCTCCGGGCAGACTGACGCGCCGATGCGTGCACCAGCGGATGCGGCGGCGCTGGTGACGCAGATTCGGCAGTGGGGGCGTGAGCTGGGTTTTGCGGCCATCGGCATTGCGGACATCCACTTACCCGAAGCCGAAATCGGCCTGCAAGCGTGGCTAGATGCGGGTTTTCACGGCGAAATGGATTATATGGCCAAACACGGCCTGCGCCGTTGTCGGCCCGCCGAACTGGTGCCGGGCACACGGCGCGTGATCAGCGCGCGTATGGATTACTGGCCCGACGCGCAACGGGCCGAAAATGCCGAGGCGCTGCTGGTCGATGGCGAACGCGCCTACATCTCGCGCTACGCGCTGGGCCGCGACTATCACAAGGTATTGCGAGCGCGGCTCAAGAAGCTCGCCGAGAGAATCGTCGAGGCGGTGCCGCACGGTTATCGTGTATTTACTGATTCGGCACCGGTGGCCGAAGTGGCGCTGGCCACCCAGGCGGGCATTGGCTGGCGCGGCAAGCACACCCTGCTGCTCAGCCGCGAGGCCGGTTCGATGTTTTTCCTCGGCGAAATCTTCACCGACCTGCCGTTGCCGGTCGATACGCCGCAGGACGACCACTGCGGGCGCTGCACCGCCTGTATCGACGTGTGCCCGACGCAGGCCATCGTCGCGCCCTATCAGGTCGACGCTCGACGCTGTATCTCCTACCTCACCA
>CBDTZF010000390.1:0-2719 GCA_965364825.1 uncultured Rhodocyclaceae bacterium
GTACAGCGTCTCCTTGAAGCGCACCGCGCGAATCATGTCGCCGCCGCCCTGCCAAGGCGCCATGTCGGCGGCGATGTCAGCACGCACATAAAGCGCGCCGATGCCCATCGGGGCGTACATCTTGTGGCCCGAAAAGGCGTAGAAGTCGCAGCCCAGCGCGCGCACGTCGACGGGCAGATGGCCCACCGCCTGGGCGCCATCGAGCAAAACCCGCGCACCGGCGTCGTGGGCAAGCTGCACCATCTCGGCGACCGGATTGAGCGTGCCAAGCGCATTCGATACATGGCTGATGGCCGCCAGGCGGGTGCGCTCGCTGAGGCGTTCGCGAAAACCCTCGAGCGGCACGTCGCCGTTCTCGTCGATCGGCGCCACCACGATGCGCGCCCCGGTGCGCTGCGCCAGCATTTGCCAGGGCACGATGTTGGAATGATGTTCGAGTTCGGTGAGCAGGATTTCGTCGCCCTCGCCGACATGCGCCGGACCCCAGGCGCCGGCCACGAGGTTGATCGCTTCGGTGGTGCCGCGCGTGAACACGATTTCCTCGGGCGAGCCCGCGCCGATGAATTGCGCCACCCGCGCGCGCGCCTGTTCATATTCCGCCGTCGCTTTCTCGGCCAGGGTATGCACGCCGCGATGGACGTTGGCGTTGGTGTGCCGGTAGTAATCCGCCTCGGCCTCGATCACGACCTGCGGCTTCTGCGTGGTGGCGGCGTTGTCCAGATAGATCAGCGGATGGCCGCGCACTTTCTGCGCCAGCACCGGAAAGTCCGCGCGCAAGCGGTACGGATCGACCGTCGCGCGGGCGCGTTCAGTTTCGATTACAGCCATTCGAGCACCTCCTGCGGGGCCCGCATGCGCTCGGCGAGCACGCCTGCCAGTGCCTTGTGCAGGGGCGCGTCGTCGACGCTCGCGAGAAGTTGGACGGCGAAGCCGTAGGCGATCATGCGTCGTGCGGCGTCGGCGCCAATGCCGCGGCTTTCCAGATAGAACAAGGCATCGGGGTCGATCGCGCCGGTGGTCGCGCCATGATTGCAGATCACGTCATCGGCATAGATTTCAAGCCACGGGCGTACATCGGCCTGGGCGTCGGGCGAGAGCAGCAGGTTAGCCGCGCTCTGGCCCGAATCGGTCTTCTGCGCACCCTCGCGCACCATCACATGGCCGCTATAGACGCTGTGGCCGCGATCGTCGATCACACTGCGGAATATCTGCCGACTGCGCGTGCGCAGCGCATCGTGCACCACGCGCACGTCAGCATCGGCATGGCGTTTGCCATCGAGCAAGGCCAGCCCCGAAAGGGCCGTCTCGGCGTCATCGCCGACCAGTTCGACGTTGAAGGATTCGCGCGCCAGCGATGCGCCCAGATCGAGACTCACACAGCGATAGCGCGCCCCCGCTTCTGCGCGCACGGACGTGTGGCCGAGCAGGCGCGTCTTGCCGCCGGCTTCGTTGAGGCGGATGTGCAGCAATTGCGCGCCGGCGGCGAGCGAGATTTCCGCCACCCGCGTACTCAGCGTTTGCGCCTCCGCGCCGGTGTGCCGCTCGATGAGCACCAGCGCGCTGTCGCGCTCCAGCGCGATCGCGATACGTGCGTGCAGCGCGGCCGCGGCGTCGCGTTCGCCGGTAGCGAAGGTGAGTTCGACGGGCGTTGCGGGCGCGGCGCCCGCGGGCAGATGAATCCACGCGCCGTGATCGAACAGCGCGGTATTGAGCGCCACCACTGGATCCTCGGCCGGTGCCAACTGGCCGAGCAAGGCGGTCAGTTCGGTGGCGGGCGCCTGCGTGTCACGTTCGAACGGCTGAACGTGCGCATCCGCGTCACCGCTGTCGTCAAGATAGCCGTCGACCCACAGCCGGCGTGCGCCGAGTGCGACGGGTAGCGGCGGCGCCGAGGCCGGACGCGGCGCGCGCGGCCACTCCTGGCGCTCGAGTGCCGTCAGCGGTGTGTACTTATAGGATTCGTCTTGCCGACCGGGCCAACCGCGCGACAGGAACTGCGCGCGCGCAGTTCCACGCAAGGCCTCGAAGGCGTCGTTTGGCGCCTCCGGCAGGGTGAGTGTGTTGGCCGCGCTCATGCCGCCTCCGCACGCAGCCAGTCGTAGCCGCGTTCTTCGAGCGTGCGTGCAAGCGATGCTTCGCCGGATTTGACGATGCGCCCGTCCATGATGACGTGCACCACGTCGGGCACGATGTAGTCGAGCAGCCGCTGGTAATGCGTCACCAGCACCATCGAACGCTCGGCGCTGCGCATGCTGTTGACGCCGTCGGCGACGATTTTCATGGCGTCGATGTCGAGGCCTGAATCGGTCTCATCGAGCAACGCCAGCCGCGGCTCGAACAGCATCATTTGCAGGATTTCGTTGCGCTTCTTCTCGCCGCCCGAAAAACCTTCGTTGACGTTACGGTTGAGAAAGCCGCCGTCGAGGTCGAGCCGCTTGAGCGTCTCGCGCGCCAGCTTGAGAAACTCGTAAGCATCGAGTTCCGCCTCGCCACGATGCTTGCGTAGCGCGTTGAGACCGGCCTTGAGCAGATAGACGTTATTCACGCCCGGAATCTCGACCGGGTATTGCATGGCGAGAAAGACGCCCGCGCGGGCGCGCTCCTCGACTTCAAGCTCGAGCAGATCCTGGCCGTCGTAGCGCACGCTGCCCTCGGTAACCGTGTAGCCCGGACGCCCTGCCAGCACATGCGCGAGGGTGGACTTGCCCGAGCCATTAGG
>CBDTZF010000391.1:0-2686 GCA_965364825.1 uncultured Rhodocyclaceae bacterium
GTCAACCCGGCGTTCTGCCGCATGATCGGCTATGACGAAAACGAATTGCTCGGCGCCGAGCCGCCGATGCCGTACTGGGCCCCTGACGAAATGGCGCGCACGCTGGCCATTCACAAGCAGATCCTGGCCGGCGGCGCGCCGCGCGAGGGGATCGAAATCCGCTTTCGGCATAAAGACGGCCGCCCCATCGACGCGCTCATCTTCGAGGCACCGCTGATCGACGCCAGCGGCCAGCAGACCGGCTGGATGGGTTCTTTCCTCGACATCACCGCGGAAAAACAGGCAGAAGCGCTGGCGCGTCAGCAAGAGGAACGCATGCAAGCCACCTCCCGGCTCATCAGTATGGGCGAAATGGCCTCGACGCTGGCGCATGAACTCAACCAACCGCTGGCCGCCATTTCCAGCTATGGCGCCGGCTGCCTCAACCGTCTCGAAGACGGCACGTCCAACACCGGCGAGTTGCACGACATCATCGGCAAGATCACGCGGCAGGCGCGGCGCGCGGGTGACATCATCCGGCGCGTGCACGACTTTGTGCGACGCAGCGAACCGAAGCGCGAAACGATCGACCTGAACAGCGCCATCCACGACGCCGTCGCACTACTCGAAGCGGATGCTCGCAAGCGTCGCGTCCGCATCGACACCGAACTTGCCTATGAAGCCCTGCCGGTCAACGCCGATCCGGTAATGCTCGAACAAGTCGCCGTCAATCTGATCCGCAACGCAATGGATGCAATGGCCGAGCTGCCCGCCAGCCAGCGCGCGATCGAAGTGCGCACCTTCGCCGAGGACGCGCTCGTCATCCTGCGGGTCACCGACACCGGTCAGGGCATCAGCGAAGAATCCGCGCGCCGCATCTTCGAACCGTTTTTCACCACCAAGGCCGAAGGCATGGGCATGGGGCTGAATATCTGCCGCTCGATCGCCGAACTACACGGCGGCAGGATGAGTTTCGAGCCCAATCCCGACGGTGGTACGATTTTCACCTTCTCTCTCCCGCGCGCGCCATGACGTTCAAGCCGACCCCACCCGCCCAGCCGCCCACGCCGGCGCTGGCCCCGCCGTTGACGCATATCGTCGATGACGACGAGGCCATTCGCGACGCGCTCGACTGGCTCTTCCGCACGCGCAACGTGCCATGCGCCACTTGGGAATCGGCGGAAGCCTTTCTCGCCGCCTGGCAGCTCGAATGGCGCGGCTGTGTGGTGATGGACATCCGCATGAGCGGCATGAGCGGCCTCGATTGCGCGGATACCCTGCGCCAGCGTGGCAGCGTTTTGCCTGTCGTCTTCATCACCGGCCATGGCGATGTGCCGATGGCGGTCAGCGCACTCAAACGCGGCGCCTTCGATTTCGTCGAGAAACCTTTCGATGACAACGCCTTGGTCGACATCGTGCAATCCGCGCTCGACGAAGACGCACGCCTCGCCATACGGCGTGCCACGCGGGAGGATGTCAGCCAGCGGCTCGAGCACCTCACCGGGCGTGAGCGCGAAGTGATGGCGCTGATTCTAGCGGGCAAATACAACAAGGTCATTGCGGACGAGTTGAACATCTCGATGCGCACGGTGGAGGTACATCGCGCCCGAGTGTTTGAAAAAATGGCCGTGCGCTCGGCCGTGGAACTGGCACAGCAACTCACGCTGGCCGGGCTTTACAGCAAAGTATCGCCCGACACCGAGTAGCGCGCCGGCACGCGCCAGCGCAGTTGCACACCGGGCGCCCCCGGCGCACACACGAAGCCGGCCGCAACGCCGACGCCCGCCATCCAGGCGACGTCGCCATCGACGCGCAAAATGGGCAGACGGTCGCGCAATACCGGCGCCAGCCCGGATTCCTGCGCCAGTTGCCGCACCGCCTTGCCCGGTCGTCCCGGCAAGTGAACGCGACAGCCCGGCCAGCGCGCCACCACCACGCATTCGGCCGCCGACTGCAGTTTTGTCAAGTCCAGCCCCTCGCCGCACGTCGTGACGGCTTCGATGCAGCCCTCGCCCCATTTTAGCGTCGTCCCGCGCCACAGCAGCGGCTCGGTCGGCAACTCCGGCAGCGGCGGCGTCAGCCACACGACATCACGGTAGGCATGCAACACCGCACTGCCCATCGGCAGCATCAGTGGGCGCGCGGCATCGCACGACTGCAACTGACGCACCGCCTCGCCCAGACGCGCTTCGTCGGGCATCAACACCGCCAATTGCCGCAGCCGCCAACGCAACAGATTGCGCACCCGAGCCGATTCGAGGGACCGGAGCGCCGCGCGCGACATCGCCATCGATTCCGCCGCGCGCGACAGCGGCTGGCCGCAGGCCGCGGCATCCTGTGCCGCCAGCACATCGAGCAAACTCGCCGCTTCGTCAAAATGCGCGGCCGCGCGTGCCAGCGTGCGATCAGCGGCTGGAAAACGCGAGCGAATGACCGGCATCACCGCATGGCGCAGGAAATTGCGCGTAAAGCGAGGGTCGGCATTGCTCTCGTCCTCCACCCACGACAGGCCGTCCGCCCGCGCCGCCGCTTCAAGCACGACGCGTGGCACCGCCAGCAGCGGCCGCAAGCGTCCCGGCCCGTCCGGGTTGGGTTCCACCGCGCGCATCGCCGCCGCGCCGTGCACTCCGGCGCCCCGCAGCAAACGAAATAACACCGTCTCCGCCTGATCGTTCTCATGGTGCCCACTCACCCACCAGTCGGCCGG
>CBDTZF010000392.1:0-2686 GCA_965364825.1 uncultured Rhodocyclaceae bacterium
AAGGGGCGAACGGTAGTTGTCCTCAAGGAGTTCGATCTCCGCCTCGCGGTCGTCATAGATTTTGAGAAAGAACATCCAGACGAGCTGACTGATACGCTGCGCGTCGCCATCGACGCCGACATCCTTGCGCATGATGTCCTGGATGGATTTGATGGTGGTGCTGATGGACATTGTTTGGGTTCTGAACGGTTGCGTGTTAGTTGATGATCGGAAGGCAATCTGCAAACTCGTGATGCAAGGTCCGGACTGGAACCATATATTTTTCTGGATCGTCAGAGGCGTGCGCGGCGAGTTGCGAGGCCAGTGCGACGATCGCGTTGGCATTGCGCAGAACGTCGTAGGACAACTTTGGCGGGTATCCCGTCAGCATTCGTGACAGTGGGTGAAAACCGCCATGCGTGTAGCTATTGAGCGCTTTCCAGATCAAGTCGCGGTACTCGTCCAGCTGGCCGACAATCGCCTGGGGTGCCGATTCGGTGGCTCTCAACTGGTCTAGCATTTTTGCCAGCATCAGGGTGTCGTTTGCCGACTCCGCGTTATCGCGCGTCAGGGGTTGAGCGAGCTTTTCTACGCGAGCGTCCGAGGCGGCGTACATTAACCAAATGCCCCGCACCAGCGTCTCGAATTGTGTGCGTGTCAGCGAGTAGCCAGGGGCAAACATGTTGCCGGCAATCAGAGCATATGCAGCGGCGCCAAACTCGATCGAAAGCAGGGCGCACCTGAACGCAAGTTCGAAGCGAGGTTCTGGGTGCGGTGGGACATCAGCAAGGTTTTCGGCGACGCGTTGGTGATACGCCGAAGTCCTTTCGAGAAATTGTTCGAATACTTGCTCGTTCATATCAGGTCATCCGTAATGAAAATGATTTCGCCCTTCAAACGCTTCGAACTAGCCATATAGCTGCTGCTCAAGCTCCTGAACGGCCTTCAGATACCCCGGTTTCCCACCGAATGCACCGATGAGCTCGGGCAACGAGCCCAGCCGTTTGAAGTCTTCCAGCATCAGGACATTGATATCTTCTATCGTCTCGATGCCGACGTCGGCGTACTTGTCGAGCAGCGCGTTGAGCACTGCGCGGGCCTTTTCGCCGTAGCGGGCAAAGACGTCGCGTTTTCTGACCTGATCAGCGCGCTCCTTGCGTGAGAGCGGCGGCTGATCATACGCAACGTGGCAGATCAGGTCGAAGGGATCGAAGGTCTTTCCCGGTTTCTTGTCGCCCGACTTGCCGACTTCTTCGGCCAATGCTTCCAATAGCACGCCCTGGCTTTCCAGCTCCTCGATCAAAGCCCGCTTCTTTTCGGCGCTGTTCCAGCGGCGCAGGAAGTCGTCGAGCGATGCGTAATCCTTTCGTACGGCGCGGCGGGTGTAATCCTTGAGGGATTCTGTGATGAGCTTGCCGTCGGGGCCGTAGTACTGGACGCGTTCGGCGACCACGTAGACCGAGACCTCGCCGCCCAGCACGTATTTGATGCGCTTACTACCGTCGGCGTCGGGCGGCAGCGGCGGTTCGGGCGCGGGTGGCTCGCCGTCGGTGGGGGTGTCGCCGTCGTCGGGCTCGTCGGACTCGTCGGGCGGCACGGGCGATTCGTCGCCTTCCGGTTCGTAGATCTGCACGGGGTCGCCATCGAAGGCCGGGTCGGCAAACAGCTCGGTAGCCTTCTTGAAGTCCATGATGGTGAACCAATACTTGCCGAAGTCTTCGTTGATGCGGGTACCGCGCCCGATGATCTGCTTGAATTCGGTCATCGACTGGATGCGCTGGTCGAGCACGACGAGCTTGCAGGTCTGCGCGTCGACGCCGGTGGTCATCAACTTGCTGGTGGTGGCGATGACCGGGTAGCGACTTTCCGGGTCGATGAAGTTTTCGAGTTCGGCCTTGCCTTCCTGCTCGTCGCCGGTGATCCGCATGATGTATTTGCGGTTCTCGGCGACGCGCGCGGGGTTCAGATTGACCAGTGCCTGGCGCATGCGCTCGGCGTGGTTGATGTCTTCGCAGAAGACGATGGTCTTGGCGTAGGGGTCAGTGGCGGTGAGGAATTCGGTGATCTTCCGCGCGACCAGTTCGGTGCGCTTTTCCAGCACCAGCGTGCGGTCGAAGTCCTTCTGGTTGTAGATGCGGTCCTCGATCAACTGGCCCGTCTTGTCGGCCTGCCCCTTGGCGGGGCGCCAGCCTTGCAAGTCCTTATCGATGTCGATGCGCACGACCTTGTGCGGTGCGAGGAAGCCGTCGTCGATGCCTTGCCGGAGCGAATAGGTATAGACCGGCTCGCCAAAGTAGGTGATGTTGGAAACCTCTTTGGTTTCCTTCGGCGTGGCGGTCAGGCCGATGTGGGTGGCGCTGGAGAAATAGTCGAGAATCTCGCGCCAGGCGGAGTCTTCCGCCGCGCTGCCGCGATGACACTCGTCGATGACGATCAGGTCGAAGAAATCGGGCGAGAACTGCTTGTAGATATTTTTCTCTTCGTCGTTGCCGGTGACCGCCTGATACAGCGACAGGTAGATCTCGAACGCCTTGTTAACCTGCCGCTTCTTGATCTTCGTCATCGCCTGCCCGAACGGCTTGAAGTCTTTGGTACGGGTCTGATCGACGAGGATATTGCGATCGGCGAGAAAAAGAACGCGTTTCCTGACTTTGGCCTTCCACAGCCGCCAGATGATCTGAAAGGCGGTATAAGTCTTTCCGGTGCC
>CBDTZF010000393.1:0-2684 GCA_965364825.1 uncultured Rhodocyclaceae bacterium
CGCACGCACGGTTCGGAGGGCGGGGAGGGGCGAGAGCCCCTTTCCGACCCCTATCTGGATCCCGCGTAGCCCGGATGCAGCGCAGCGGAATCCGGGATGCATCGAATGCCCCGCGGGACATCCCGGATTCCGACCTTGGGCCTGCATCCCGGCTACGTTTTTGTGAGTCATCGTTTCGCCTCGCTCAAAACGTCTTCAGGTATTCGACCAGCGCGTCCTTGTCGGCGTCGCTGAGCGTGGTGCCGTAGGCCGCGCCTTCGTGGCCGGCGTTGCCGTTGCCGGGCTCGCGGGTGTCGTAGCGGAAGTAGCTGCGGTCGCCTTCCTGCGCCACGCTTGATACCCAGCCCACCTTGTGGCGGTCGATGATGTCGTTGCCGCGATAGAACAGGGTCGGGCGCCGTGCGGCGGGTTCGAGCAGGTCGCGCAGGGTCGGCACCGAGCCGTTGTGCAGGTAGGGTGCGCGCAGCCAGACGCCGTCGAGCGGCAGGTTGGCGTAGCCGTAGGTCTTGCGGAAATGCTTGAAGCGGTGCGGATAGCCGGCGTACTGCGTGCTCAGGTTGACCGACAGCGTGTAGGTGAAGGAATCGAGCCGTGCGCGGTCGGTGGCGATGTCGGTAATCGGTGTCACATGGCCGACCTGATCGCCGGAGAAATCACGCCCGCTCTTGCCGTGGCAGCTGGCGCAGCTTGCGTCGTAGAGCGCCGCGCCACGTTCAGCGCGCGCCGTGTCGACCGCGTAGGGCCATGGCGGCGGGGTGAGGTCGAGCAGCCAGTCTTCGATACGTGCGATAGCGCGCAGATCGATGGTCGGCGGCGTGGTGCCGGTGCCGAAGGCGGCATTCTTGTTGCGCTCGACGGATTGCGTGTTGTTGCCGTCCCAGTGCAACTCCATGCGCTCGCCGTCGTCCCGCGTCTCGCGCGGGCCTTGCAGCCAGATCGACGGAAAATCCGAGGCGCCGAGCGACTCCTTCTTCGGCAGCTTGTCCATCGGGAAGTTGAACTGCACCTTGTTCGAGTTGAAGGTGTCCACCCGCCCTGGTCCCCATTCGGGTTGCTTGAACGCGAAAGCGAAGCGGTCGCGCAGCATCAGAAGGCGTTCGCGCATGATGCTGATGGCCACCGGATAGACCAGCAGCCGGTCGAGCGGGCTGAGCTTGCCGGCCATCGCTTCGATCTGCGGCACGATGAATTCGCTGCGGAATTTCGGTCCCGCCGCGCAATTGAACAGGAAACGCTCGAAGCCAATGAGATCGAGCCGGTGGGCGGGCATGCCCAGATAAACTCTGGGCGCTGCGCCGGGGGCGTCGCGCACCGTGCTGGCGTGGCATGCCGCGCAGTTGAGGAATACGCGGTCGATGCCCAGATTGAAGCGTTTTGAAACCCCGACCGGCAGATCGCGGCCCGGCTCGTAGGTGAAGCCGAGCGAGCGATAACCGGCGCCGGGCAGGTGCTCGGGACACACCTTGGGCAGCGCCTTCCAGATCCAGTAGGGAAAACCCGATGCACGCTCGCCGCCGGTGGAGCCGTATTTGAAGTGGGCGTCGATCGCGGTGTAGCTCACCGGGATGTCGGTGGTGAAGCGCCCCAGCAGATAGACGCCGGCGAGCAGCGCCAGCACCCACGGCAGCCACAGCAGCGTGCGCCAGGGCGCGTGGCGTTTGGCGGGCGGGGTCTTGTCGTGTTCGGGTTGGGCCATCGTCTCATTCCCCGTAAATCGAACAGTCGGGCAGGTCGGCATAGCGCCGGGCGTCGAGCACGACGGCATCGAGCCCATGCGCCTTGAGGCGCGTCTTCAGCCAGTCGCGCAAGGTGACCAGTTCGTCGCCGGCGAGCAGCGCCCGTGCCTGCGCCGAGGCCGGCGGCGGCATCGGGACTTTCTCGCGCGCGGCGGCCTCGAATTGCCACATTGCCAGTCGACGCAACATGCGCGGCGCGCACGCGTCGATTCGCTCATGCACCCGCGCGGGTGGGCCGTACAGAAAACCGGGTGGGAAAGGATCGGCGCTGTCGTGGCACATGCCGCAGTGTTTGTAGAAGGGTGTCAGCTCGGCGTCGGCGCCACGCGCGCTGGTGGTCAGGGTGTCGATCGGGACGATCACGGGCGTGGACGGCGGCGTGCGCAAATCGAGGCGAATGAGCAGCGGGCCGAGCACGGCGGCGCGGCGCAGCGGCGTGTCGGCGAGCGCGTCGCTGCGGCCGGCGAGGGTGTCGACGGCCAAAGTGTCGAGGTGTTCGCGCAGCGGCGCGAGATCATCGGCGAAATTGAGCGTCGCCTGCGCGGAATCGAGCACGAGGGTGTCGAGCGCAAAGCCATCGGCGCGCCGCGGGCGCCGGCTCTCGGGGGTAAAGGCCTCACCGTGGCGGCGCAGTCGCAGCGCGCGCCGTCGGCTGCCGTCGATGATCAGGCGGTCGACGCTCAGCGTGTCGCCGCGCTGGCGGGCGAGCAGGCGATAGCCGGCCGCGCTTCCCGCTCCCGTGCAGTCGATGTTGATGCGCTGTCCACGCACGGTGCGCTGGCAAGGCAGCGTCACCGCTTGCGTGGCGGAGGGCTGTGCGCGCAACGCAGTATCGATGGCGTCGACATCGACCTCGGCGACGAACTGCCCGAGTGCATGCACCACTTGCGCCAGCGTGCCCGGCGCGTCGGCGCGCCATTGGGCGATCGGCGCACGCTGGGTGAGCGG
>CBDTZF010000394.1:0-2679 GCA_965364825.1 uncultured Rhodocyclaceae bacterium
TCGTCGGCATCGACCTCGGCACCAGCAACACCGTCGTCGCCTTTGCCGCCGCGGGCGATGAACGGATCCAGCTGCTGCCGATCGACCAGTTCGTAGGCCCGGGCGAAATCGCCGCGCGTCCGCTGCTGCCCTCGGCGCGCTATCACCCCGCGACGAGTGAGCTGGCCGTGGGCGAGCTGAAATTACCGTGGCCGACCGCAGCGCTGGACGACCACACGCCGGCGGTGATCGGCACTCTGGCGCGCGAGCTTGGCGCCCGCGTACCCGGCCGCCTGGTGGCGAGTGCGAAGAGCTGGTTGTCGCATGCCGGCGTCGATCGCACCGCGGCGATCCTGCCCTGGGGCGCAGGCGACGATGTCGCCAAAGTGTCGCCCGTCGTCGCCAGCGCGAGCTATCTGGCGCATGTGCGCGCGGCATGGAACGCGCGTTTCCCCGATGCGCCGCTCGAGCACCAGGACATCGTGCTGACCGTGCCGGCATCCTTCGACGAGGGCGCGCGCGCATTCACCGTCGAGGCCGCGCGCCTGGCGCGTCTGCCGAAGCTGCGCCTGCTCGAAGAACCGCAGGCCGCGTTTCAGGACTGGCTGTTCCGCCATCGCGACGCGCTCAAGGCCGAACTCGGCCACAGCCGGTTGGTGCTGGTGTGCGACGTCGGGGGCGGCACCACCGATCTCACCCTGATCCGGGTCGAGACCGGCGCCAAAGGCGAAGCGCCACGGCTGACGCGGATCGGCGTCGGCGACCATCTGATGCTGGGCGGCGACAACATGGACCTCGCCCTCGCTCATCTCGTCGAACAGCGGCTGGGCAGTACTGATGGGCGCAGCGCCGACGCCCACCTCTCGGCAGCACGCTTCTCGCAGCTCGTGCAGCGCTGCCGCGTCGCCAAGGAGCAACTGCTGGCGGCGGACGCCCCCGAGCGCGTGACGGTGACACTGCTCGGCGCCGGCGCGAAGCTGGTCGGCGCGGCGCGCTCGGTCGAACTCGGCCGCGACGAGGTCGAGCGCCTGATCGTCGATGGTTTCCTGCCGCTCGAGGATGCAAACGAAAAGCCGCGGCGGCGCAGCAGCGCCATCGTCGAGTTCGGCCTGCCTTATCCTGCAGACCCCGCGATCACCCGTCATCTCGCCGCCTTCCTGCACCGCCACGCCGCCGTCGCTCGCGCGGCGCTCGGCAGCGACGCGCCCGCCGAGGGCGAATTGCCCGTTCCCGATACCATTCTGCTCAACGGCGGCGTGTTCAGTGCGGCTGCACTGGCCGGGCGGCTCGAACACACGCTCGGCCGATGGCGCGGCACATCCCCCCGGGTACTGCACAACGACGCACCCGACGTTGGCGTCGCCCGCGGCGCCGTCGCCTACGCGCTGGCACGCGCGGGCGTTGGCGCCGGCATCGGTGGCGGTTCGGCGCGCAGCTACTTCCTCGTGCTCGAAGAGGACGGCGCTGCCCGTCGCGGCATCTGCGTGCTGCCGCGCGGCACTGAGGCCGGCGATGAGGTCCGCCTCGCGGATCATGTTTTCAGTCTGCGGCTGGGACAACCGGTGCGTTTCCACCTCGCCTCGTCGATCGCCGACACGCCTTGGCAGGCGGGCGATCTGGTCGATCTCGCCGACGACGACTTCGTTCGACTGCCGCCCATCGCCACCCGTCTCGACGCGCCGGATGGCCGGCGGCGCACCGAGGTGGCGGTCGCACTGACAGCGTCGATCACCGAGGTCGGTACGCTGGAAATGCATTGTGTGAGTACCGAAGACGCCGCTCGGCGCTGGTTGCTGGCGTTCGAGTTACGGGCCGGCGCTGCGCAATCTGAAGCACAAACGGGCGTTACAGCGCCGCGTCTGGACGAGGCGATCGACCTCATCGACCGCATCTTTGGCACGCAGTCACAACAGATCGAGCCAAGAGAAGTCCGCCAGTTGCGCGCGCGCCTCGACCGCTTGCTCGGACAGCGCGACACTTGGGACATGCCGCTGCTGCGCGCGCTGTTCGACGCGCTGATGGAGCGCGCCCGCCGCCGGCGCCGTTCCGCCACGCATGAACGCGTGTGGCTGAATCTCGCCGGTTATTGCCTGCGCCCCGGCCTCGGCGCCGAACTCGACGGCTGGCGTATCGAACAGCTGTGGGGACTGTTCGATCAGGGTATCCAGTATGTTCAGGAAAGCCGCAACTGGTCCGAATGGTGGACGCTGTGGCGTCGTGCCGCCGGCGGCCTCGACGAATCGGCGCAGCTGAGTCTGCTCGAAACCCTTGCCGGCCACCTGGAAAACGCCGACGCCGCGAAACGCAACCGCGATCCGCTGCACGGAGCCTATGACGACATGGTGCGCCTTGCCGCCTCGCTGGAGCGGGTGCCGGTCATGCACCGCGTCGAAGTCGGCAAGTGGCTGCTCGAGCGCCTGCAACGCCCGGCCGAAAAGGCGCACCTGTGGTGGGCGGTGGGCCGCGTCGGCGCGCGCGAGTCGCTCTATGGCAGCGCACACAATGTAGTGCCGCCCGACGTTGCCGAGGCGTGGCTCGAGGCGGTGCTCGGCCTCGACTGGAAAACGGTGGAACCCGCGGCCTTCGCGGCTGCACAGATTGCACGTATGACGGGCGACCGCGCGCGCGACCTGCCCCCTGAAGTGCGCACCGCGGTCGCGCGTCGGCTCGAAGCCATCAAGGCCCCGCCAAGCTGGATCT
>CBDTZF010000395.1:0-2667 GCA_965364825.1 uncultured Rhodocyclaceae bacterium
AGGCAGTGCATTGGATCGGCAATTACCCCAATCCGAATGAAAACCAGGTGTTGCTTGTTTATCACGTGCAGACCAGCGGCGAGATCGCACTCAACCATGAACTGGCCGAGGTCAGGCTCATGCCCAAGGACAAACTCAAGGGCTGGGAGCGCGGCACCGGCTATGCGGTGCTCGACTGGTTGCGGGCGCGGGGCCTCGGCTAGAGGCCCGTCAACTTACAGGAACGACGCAGCATCAGCCTTGAGTGATTCGATGGCGGCGATGATTTCCGGCACGCCATCGAGCGGCACTTCCAGCGCATCCATGACCCCGCCGGGCAGTCCGGCGGCGACGGCATCGTCGCTGTCGCCGCGCCCATGGTCGAGCGCAATCTGCGCGGCCAGCATGACCACGCGGGCGCAGTCGTTGGCTTTGTCGTGCGACGGCTCGGCGTACCAGCGCAGGGCGGTGGCGATTTCGTCGGGGAAGTTCCAGTGACGCGCCAATCGTTCGCCGACTTCGGCGTGCGTCACGCGCAGCACCGTGCGCTCGATCGCGGCACGTTCGCCAATGGTAATGTCGTTGCAGTTGCGGGCGACTTTCGCCGCGCCATCGGGAAAGCCGGCATGTAACAACAACACACCAATGCGGTGCATGAGGCCGGCGGTGTAGGCAAATTCGCGATTGACATGGCTGGATTGACGAGCAATCTGGCGCGCCAACCCGGCGACCACCAGCGCGTTACTCCAGAACTCGCCGAGGTCGAGATTGGGCACGGATTTGAAGGCGCCGGTCACGCCGGTGGCGATGATCAGGGTGCGCAGGGTGTCGAGCCCGACAATGGCGATGGCGTCGTCAATCGCGCCAATCGTGCGTCGAGCGCCGTAATGGCTGCTGTTGGCCAGGCGCAGCACGCGCGCGCTCAGATTCGGGTCGTGACGGAGCTTTTCGGCAATCCCTCCCAGATCGGCGTTGTCGTCACCGAGGCTCTGAATCAGGTCGGATACGACGCGTGGCAGGCTGGGCAGTTGGGGAACGTTGTTGAAAAGCTCGTCGAGCGCGGTAGGCATGGGTGGGGCTCCGTAGGGGTGTGATGCCAGATTACGGCAGTTTCCCCGCGCGGCTTGAGCGCGCCTTTCTTCCCTCAAAACGGCAGCGACACCCCCGGCCAGACCGCCTCGATGGCCTGGCGAAAATCGGTCTGAATGCGCGCCAGCGCTTCGTCGCTGTCGGCTTCAAAGCGCAGCACCACCACCGGGGTCGTGTTTGACGGTCGGGCGAGGCCAAAGCCGTCGGCGTATTCCACGCGCACGCCGTCGAGCGTGATGATCTCGTCGGCGGCGTCGAATTTTGCCTGTTCCTTGAGGCGGCGCACCAGCTCGAAGGGTTCGCCCTCGGCCATCTTGAGGTTCAGTTCGGGCGTGCTGATTGCGTCCGGCAGCGAGGTCAGGGCGAGATTGGCATCCGGCCGCGCGGAGAGGATTTCGAGCAGGCGGGCGCCGGCGTAGAGGCCGTCGTCGAAACCGTACCAGCGTTCCTTGAAGAACATGTGGCCGCTCATCTCGCCGGCCAGCGGCGCGCCGGTTTCCTTGAGTTTGGCCTTGACCAGCGCGTGGCCGGTGTTCCACATCACCGGTTCGCCGCCGTGCTCACGAATCCAGCCGGCCAATTTGCGTGTGCATTTGACGTCATAGATGATCTGGCCGCCCGGCACGCGAGACAGCACGTCTTCCGCGAACAGCATCAACTGGCGATCGGGATAGATGATCTGGCCGTCCTTGGTGACCACGCCAAGGCGGTCGCCGTCACCGTCGAAAGCCAGCCCGAGTTCGGCGTCGGTCTCGCGCAGCGTGCGGATCACGTCCTGCAGGTTTTCGGGTTTGGAAGGATCGGGATGGTGATTGGGAAAGTTGCCGTCAACCTCGCAGAACAGTTCGGTGACCTGGCAGCCGAGGCGGCGGAACAGGTGCGGCGCCACGGCGCCGGCCACGCCATTGCCGCAGTCGATGACAATCTTCATCGGCCTCGCGAGCCGGACATCGCCGACCACGCGGTCGAGGTAGTCGTCGAGCACATCAGCCTGCCGTATGGTCCCTTTGCCCTGCATCAGATCACCGGATTCAATGCGCGCGCGCAATGCCTGAATCTGCTCACCGAACAAGGTGTGCCCGCCCAGCACCATCTTGAAACCGTTGTAATCGGGCGGATTGTGGCTGCCGGTGACGCTCACGCATGAGTCAGTGCCCAGATGGTAGGCAGCAAAGTAGGACAGTGGTGTGGGCACGCAGCCGATGTCGATGACGTCGACGCCGGCGGCGCAAATGCCTTCGGCCAGGGCGTGGGCCAGGGCCGGCCCGGAAAGCCGGCCATCGCGGCCGACGGCGATCGCAGTTTGCTTGCGCGCGCGCGCTTCCGAACCGAGCGCATGACCGATCGCGCGCGCCACCTCGGCACTCAGCGTTTTGTCGATGATGCCGCGGATGTCGTACGCCTTGAAGATCTCAGGGGCCAATTGCATGTGAGGGTTCTCGTGAGTTCGAATGGGGAAGGGATGCGAGTCACCGCAACGCGCTGTTCCCGGTTGAATAGCCGCTTGCGGAGATGGTGTTGAAGAAATGCAGCAGGCGCTTGGGCAGCCAGTCGATATGGCCGGGAAAATGCCCCGCCAGAAATCCGACGTGACCGCCG
>CBDTZF010000396.1:0-2658 GCA_965364825.1 uncultured Rhodocyclaceae bacterium
CCTTCAACTCCTCGCCGATCGACCTGATGGCCAAGGGCAGCGTGTGTGTGGCGATGATGTTTTCCGGCGACGCGATGATCGCAGGCGATCGCGCAAAGGAATCCAACACTGGTGTGGACGTGCGCTACATCATTCCGAAAACGGGCGCGATGATGTCGATCGACGTAATGGCCATTCCGCGTGACGCGCCGCATCCGGACAACGCCCACAAGTGGATCAACGCCATGATGGATCCGGAAGTGATTGCGCCGATATCCAACGAGACCTTCTTCATCAGCGCCAACACGGCCGCGCTACCGTTGATGTCGAAAGAACTTACCGACAACCCGATGATCAACGTGCCCGATGACCTCAAAACGCGCCTGCATCCCAAGCCGGTGCTGACCTCTGCCGTGCAGCGTGAACTGACGCGCGCGCACAGCCGCTTCAAGGCCGGGCGATAACGCGAGTGAAAACGAAGTGTTCGTAGGTCCGGATGCGTCCGGCCATCGGTGCCTCACCCGGCGCCGTAGCGGTTGAAATCCGACCTACGCATGCTGCATTACAACGCTTGTTCAGTGGTATAACCAGAGTTATACTAATACTCATGAAAACAGCTATCTCAATATCTGACGAAGTATTCGAAGCTGCAGATCGCACCGCAAAAAAACTGGGCGTATCCCGCAGTGAGCTGTACGCCACGGCGGTCCATGAATATGTGACGCGTCATCGAACCGAAGACATCACCGCAAAACTCGACGAGGTGTATGCCTCGAACGACTCGAACATGGATCCCAACCTGAAGAACATGCAACTCAAAGTGCTCGCGAAGGAAGATTGGTAGATGAAGCGAGGGGAGGTGTGGTGGGCTGACTCGCCCGAACCAGCCGCATCTGAACCCGGATTCAGGCGACCCGTAGTCATCTTGCAATCTGACGACTTTAATCGCAGTCGCATTAATACTGTTGTCGTTGCGGCGATCACTTCAAATATAAAGCTGGCGGCGGCGCCAGGCAACGTATCTCTTTCCAAGCGTAGTGTGAAATTGGGTCGCGAGTCAGTTGTGAATGTTTCCCAAATCGTAACGCTTGACAAGTCCTTTTTAAGCGAGCGTGTTGGAAGGCTGCCGGACCCTAAACTCAGAGAAGTTGAAGAAGGCATACGGCTTGTTCTCGCGTTATCCGGCCTCACCGTCGGCTGATCCATCCAACCTGGGTCCCTCTCACGGATATCCAGACGCAGATCGATATCGACGCCCGGCGAGGATTTGATCTGATAAATGCGGCGTTGAAGGCGGCATCCGGGAAAACCTCGGCATCGCCTCGGCCTCCCGGTGCATGTTGCATACTACAAACGACAGATACGTTCGGAAGAGATGGTGACGAAGCAACACGAGGCCGATGCGGCCTATCTGCGCATCGAGGGCGTCGGCAAACGATTTGGCGAGACGGTTGCGGTGCGCGATGTGACGCTCGATATTGCGCAGAAGGAGATTTTCGCGCTGCTCGGCAGCTCTGGCTGTGGCAAGTCGACGCTGCTGCGCATGCTGGCGGGCTTCGAGACGCCAAGCGCCGGACGCATCGTGCTCGACGGCGAGGATCTCGCCATGGTGCCGTCGTACCGGCGGCCGACCAACATGATGTTCCAGTCCTACGCGCTGTTTCCGCACCTCAGTGTGGCCGACAACATCGCCTTCGGCCTGCGCCAGGAGCGGCCGCGGCTGTCGCGCGAGCACATCTACGCGCGCGTCGGCGACATGCTCGAACTGGTGCAGATGGGGGACTACGGGCGGCGCAAACCGCATGAACTGTCCGGCGGCCAGCAACAGCGCATCGCGCTGGCGCGCAGCTTGGCAAAAGAACCCAAGCTGCTATTGCTCGACGAACCGCTGGCCGCGCTCGACAAGAAGATCCGCCAGGAAACCCAGCTTGAGCTGGTGAATCTCATCGAGCGCATCGGCGTCACCTGCATCATCGTGACTCACGATCAGGAAGAGGCGATGACGATGGCGCACCGCATCGGCGTGATGTCCGAGGGTGTGCTGCTGCAGGTCGGAACGCCGGGCGAAATCTACGAGCATCCAAATCGCCGCTTTACCGCCGAGTTCATCGGTGAGACCAACATGTTTCATGGGCGGCTTGGCGCACAGGGGGTCGAATGCGCCGACTTCCCGGCGCCGATCGCGATCAGTGCCGCGTCCGGCGTGGCGCAGGGCAGCGAGATTTCGGTATCGGTGCGGCCCGAACGGGTCGTGCTCGGTCGCGCTCAACCAGAGGCGCCGGTGCAGGGCAATGGCGCGCCCGACCTCAACCAGGCCGAGGGTGAAGTGGCCGACATCGCCTATCTCGGCAGTCACTCGATCTATCACGTGCGCCTCGCCAACGGGCGCACCGTCACGGCGAGCGTGCCCTCTGTGCATTGGGGCGATGCGCCGGCGCCGACCTGGGGCGACCGTGTGTGGGTGTCCTGGAAGGCGCCGGCCGGGGTTGTGCTGAGCCAATGAAGGACACGCGTCTGTTCCTGTTGCGCGGCCGTTTTTGGGTCGGTGTGCTGCCGTGGGCGTGGCTGCTGTTGTTCTTCCTGCTGCCCTTCGCGCTGATCGTCAATGTCAGCCTGTCGACGCCTGAAATGAGTATCCCGCCGTATGTGTCACCACTGCAGGTGGCGCCGGGCGGGGCC
>CBDTZF010000397.1:0-2654 GCA_965364825.1 uncultured Rhodocyclaceae bacterium
AGGCCTGCGGTGAAGTCGGTGACGGCCGCATGCTCGAAGCCGAGGACTTGTGCGAGGCGATCATTGCGCACTTCCAGCCGAAGCGATTGGCGGGCCGAAAGGTGGTCATGACCGCCGGGCCGACCTTCGAAGCGATCGATCCGGTGCGCGGCATCACCAATATCAGTTCGGGCAAGATGGGCTACGCGCTGGCCCGCGCCTGTGTGCAGGCGGGTGCCGAGGTGGTGTTGGTGAGTGGACCGGTATCGCTGCCGGTGCCGCTCGGCGCAACCTGTGTGGGCGTCACGTCGGCGCGGGAAATGCGCGATTCCGTGCGTGTCCATGTCGATGGCGCTGACGTCTTCATCGGCGTGGCCGCGGTGGCGGACTACCGTCCGGCCGAGGCGGCGGAGCACAAGATGAAGAAATCGGCCGATACGCTCACGCTGTCGCTGGTGCCGAACCCGGACATTCTCGCCGAGGTTGCGGCGATGGAGAATGCGCCATTCTGTGTCGGTTTCGCCGCCGAAAGCCGCGACCTCGATGCTTACGCCGAAGGCAAGCGCAAGCAAAAGAAGCTGCCGATGATTGTTGGCAATCTGGTGCAGGACGGTCTCGGTCAGGACGACAATCTCGTCGTGATCTACGATGATGCGGGCCGACATCCGCTGGCGCGCTGCGCTAAAGACGCGGTCGCGCAGCGCATCGTTGAACACCTCTCGGGCCTGTTGCCACACAACTGAACGACGGGACGAAACCGCCATGCATCGTATCGACATCATCCTCCTCGACGAACGACTCAAGCGACAACCGCCGCACTACGCCACTCCCGGTTCGGCTGGTCTGGATCTGCGCGCTTGCCTGGATGCGCCAGTCTTCCTCGAGCCGGGCGAGACGCATCTGGTGCCCACCGGCATGGCCATCCACCTGGCGGACCCCGGACTCGCGGCAATGATCGTGCCGCGCTCGGGGCTCGGCCACAAACACGGCATCGTGCTGGGCAATCTGGTCGGTTTGATCGATTCCGACTATCAGGGGCAGATCTTCGTGTCGCTGTGGAATCGTGGTCATACGAGATTCGAAATTGAACCGATGGAGCGAATCGCGCAACTCGTGATCGTGCCGGTGCTTCAGGTTGGTTTCAACGTCGTCGACAGTTTTTCCGCTTCTTCACGCGGCGAAGGCGGTTTTGGCAGCACGGGTTCGCAGTGAACGCAGTCGTCCCCGGTATTCCGACCGGGGCGCATGTCATTCTTGAAAAAGCCGGCCAGGTGCTGCTCATCCGACGCTGCAACACCGGTTTCTTCGACGGGCTGTTCAGCCTGCCGGGCGGGCATCTGGAGGCGGGCGAATCGGCGCGCAGGGCGGCGGCGCGCGAGGTGTCGGAGGAACTCGATGTTCGCGTTGCGGACGACGACCTGCACATGGTCGGCGTGATGCACCGGCTGTCCGATACCAACCGGATCGATTTCTTCCTGCGCGCGGCAGCCTGGACCGGTCAGCCGCAGCGCGCCGAGCCCGACAAATGCGCCGAACTCAGATGGTGCGCGCCCGGCGCCCTGCCGGCGGACACGGTGCCCTACATTCGCCACGCGCTGAATACGCGGCAGACCGAACCGTGGCTGATCGAACTCGGTTGGCCGGCAGCGTCGAAAGTCTGACGGGTGCGCGGCGGGCATTGCGTGCGGGCTTGCGCGCTCGCGCATCCTGCTTCGCACGGCCTTTGTTGGCCTGCTTCATTCCCCGTCGTGATTACGACGCCGCTCAGACGCTTTTGGCGTCTTCGGGAGACGCCGCGTGCTCGTCGGCGTACACAACCGGGAAGCGCATGTCGAGTGGATAAGGGAAAAAATCCTCGACGTAGCCTTCGCGCAGGCGCTCTTGCGCCTCCTGCCAGAAGCTCGCGTCAAGCAGGTCGCGGTGGTGTTTGACGAAAGCCTTGCGAATCGACGGCTTGCCCAGCAGGAAGGTGGCGAATTCTTCCGGGAACACATCGCGCGGGCCGACTGAATACCACGGCTCGCTGGCCATTTCCATTTCCGGATAAGGCGCGGGAGGAATACGGCGAAAATTGCAGTCGGTCATGTATTCGATTTCGTCGTAATCGTAGAACACGACCCGTCCGTAACGCGTCACGCCGAAGTTCTTCCACAGCATGTCGCCGGGGAAAATATTGGCGGTGGCCATTTCGCGGATCGCGTTCCCGTATTCGCTCACGGCGTGCTCGGTCTGCTCGTCGTCGGCGTGCTCGAGATAAATGTTGAGCGGTGTCATGCGCCGCTCGATGTAGCAGTGGAGAATGACCACCGAGTCGCCGTCGACTTCGAACGACGAGGCGGCCAGCGTGCGCAGTTCGTCGAGCAACTCGGGATGGAAACGCGATAGCGGTAGCGCGACCTTGGAGTATTCCAGCGTGTCCGCCATGCGCCCGACGCGATCGACCGTCTTGACCATCTGGTATTTCTTCTTGACCGTGGCGCGATCAATATTCTTGCTGGCGCCGAAGATGTCCTTGATGATCTTGAAGACATAGGGGTAGGAGGGCAGGGTGAACACCAGCATGACGAGCCCGCGAATACCCGGCGCGATGATGAACTGGTCGTTTGAATGGCGCAGATGGGCGAGCAGATCGCGGAAGAACATCGTTTTGCCCTGCTTGCCCAGGCCGAGCATGG